>USJH01000041.1 GCA_900554955.1 uncultured Clostridia bacterium
GAACCGGCCTCAATTTTAATAATTGCACCGACAGCCAAAATGTTGCCGTCATAATCAATGATTGTTGCACCATCAATTGCAATAAGCTCTTGGCGAAGTTTTCTTCCAAGGTCTTGAAATTTTCGTCCGTTTATGATTTTGATAAGGTTTGCTGATTTACTGCATTTTTCTTCGGTTAAAAATTTTTCAAAAGGCTCAAATTCCTCTGAATTTTCTTCATCTGGCAAATGAAAAAATGATTGATCAATGATCTGTTGCATTTTAAAGTCATAACAATCTTTAAAAAGCATATCAGCAGCATCAATATGTTTCAAAACATTATATCGATCATTGCTGTTAACGTGAACTAAGCAACCACCATTTCTTGCAAAAGAAGTGTCAAGTGCTGAAAGATAGATTGCTTTTCTGAGTTCTTCAACTTCACCATCTCTGTCTGCAAGTTTGCTTATGATTTCTTCATGGGAAAAACAAACCCAAGCACCATTTCTCTTTGCAAACAAAAGTTGTTTGTCTTTAAACACCAAAATGTCGCCTTCTTCAATAAGGCACACACCAATTTTTGCACCTGTGCAAAGGTTTGCAAGTTTCAAATATTCATATGGTGCGAGCAAGTCTTCCTTAACAACTGCCGAGAAATTTTGATAACCCGCCAAATAGCCATCGGCATAAAGTTCAATTCCGGTGTTTTGACCATCAGACAAAAGCGCAACAAAATCACGTTTCAAAATGTGATCAATGTGCATGTTTAAGCTTGTTCCCTTCGGAGCATTTTTTCCGTTTATAATAAAACCAAAAGTTGCCTTGTTCCCCTCATAGGTTCTAAGGCTCCATTGTGTCACCGCTGTGAGCAAATGATCAAGAGTGTCACGAGCTTTTGTTGTCAAGGCTTTACAAATTGAGTGTTGTGCAACTTGGCTTTCAATGCCATGCATATATTCTTTATCAAGATTGGCTTTGAATATGTGATGCATTTCATCAATAATTGACTTCACAAGCGAAATTTCAAAAGCTTTAAAAGGTTGAACTCTTCGAATTATAAAACGATAATCATCATTACGGTCAAATTTTACAAGCAAAGAACCAGCGTTTCCCTGTGCAACGCATGCGTCTCTTGGACCAGACTCTTCTTCCCCAACGATTTCTGAGCCTGTAAACATAGAGAGAATGTTGTCTTCCAAAAATGTTGTAAAGCGCTCTCTTTTCATTTTTGACCCCTGTTCACAAAAACTTTTCTATATATTTATATTAGCATTATGAAAAGCGAAAAGTCACCTATTTTTTAAAGTTTTTTTTATTTTTTTCAAGATTTTTTGCGGTTTTTTATTCATTTTTTATGCGTAATTTTAAATTTTTGCAGTTTTTGACTTTTTGTTTGTTTGACAGCAATGTTTAAAAACAGTAAAATTAATACATTAAAAAAATATGAAGAGAAAAAAACATAATGAAAGAAAATGTTAAAAAAACAAAAAATAAATATATTTGTGCAAGCTGTGCCCATATTCTTGGTGAGAAAAACCAAACCCTTCCTTCGCAAGTTTTAAGTGAGTTTAATTTTTTGCAAGAAGATGGAAAAAAATGTTCAATTTGTGGACAAAAAATTTCATCAAATCAAAACACAAATAAAGACATTTTGCTTTTAGAAAGTGCACTTAAAAATTCAAAAATTAAGGTTGTTGGTTTCACCGCACCGTCAGTTCGTGTTGCACTTGGTGATGAGTTTGGTTTTAAGCCTGGCGAAAACGTTGAAGGAAAAATGGTTTCAGCAATCAAAAAACTTGGATTTTTCAAAATTTTTGACATGAACACAGCTGCCGACTTCACCGTTGTTGAAGAAG
Organism: uncultured Clostridia bacterium; assembly: GCA_900554955.1. Taxonomy (GTDB): domain Bacteria; phylum Bacillota; class Clostridia; order Christensenellales; family UBA1242; genus UMGS2069. The sequence continues at coordinate 1,836 of USJH01000041.1, forward strand.
CAAAAGAATTTGAAAAAAGACTTGAAGAAAACAAGGATCTTCCAGTGTTCACAAGCTGTTGCCCTGGCTGGGTTAACTATTGCAAAAAAATTTATCCGGAACTTACTGCAAACCTTTCAACTGTGAAAAGTCCACAACAAATTTTCGGGGCACTTATTAACAACTATTTTGCAAAAAGCGAAAACCTTGAAAGCACCGACATGTTTGTTGTTTCAATTGTTCCCTGCCTTGCAAAAAAAAGTGAACTTTTAACCCCAAACATTAACACAAGCAAAGGGCTTGATGTTGACGTTGCGATTACAACAACAGAACTCGCAACAATCATCAAGAACCACAACATTGATTTTGCAAACCTTGAAGATGAGAATTTTGACAATTTCTTCGGCACTGCCAGTGGTGCCGGAGCAATTTTTGGAAACACTGGAGGAGTTACCGAAGCAATTGTTCGATCATATGGGGCAAATCTCTCCCACAGCGGCAAAATGCAACTTGAATATAAAATGGTTCGTGGCCTTGAAAACATTAAAGAAGCGACAATTTCAATTGGAAACAAAAACATTTCAGTTGCGGTTGTAATTGGACTTAAAAATGTTCCTAAAATCATCCAAGAAATTAAAGATAATCCTGGCAAATATCAGTTTGTTGAAATCATGGCATGTGAAGGTGGCTGCATTGGTGGTGCCGGTCAACCAAAATGCAACTTGGAAAACAAATTTGACGTTCTTACAAAACGAGCACAAGCACTTTATGAAAGCGAAATTAAAAAGCCTGTTCGTGTTTCAATTGAAAATCCAGGGCTTTTAAAAGTTTATTCGACATATCTTGGAGAAATTGGTGAAGCAAAAGCAAAACAACTTTTGCACCGATCCTATGAAAAATAGAAAAATCTTGTTCCCTGCCTTGATTTTGTATTGTTTTTTACGATTTAACCATTTATTTTGCACTTTTATTTAAGCAAAAAGAAATATGCATAAAATTTGATTTTGAATTTTTGTGCATATTTTTTATGGTCGAATTTTTACAAATTTTTCAATGCCTATTGAAAAACAAATAAAATGATGTTACACTTGTTTTATCAAATAATATTTTTTTATTGGGGGGAAAAATATGAACGATTATATTAAAGCCATCAAGAAAATGGCAGTTGCACTTTTTGGCGAAGTTGATGACCATGCCTATGACAATGAAGAACTTGAAAAGATTCTTGACAACTATTTTAGAAACATGTCACACATTCCTGAAACAAGACTTACAAAAGCTGTTGACAACTTTATTTTGAAAGGAAAGACAAAAAACTCTTGGTTCTTTTCAGATTATGCCGTTATCAAATTTAACCGAGAAGAAAAGAAAATTTTGATTGAACAACCAAACATCACCGCCGTTTCAGAAATTGCACTTGATCCAAACGGTGTTGCAGTTGAACTTTATTCTCTTGAAAAGTTTGAAAAAGGAATTAAACTTGCAAAAGTTATAACTGGACAATTTGAAGCTTATTCATCTGAATATAACTTGACTCGTGAATATCGCTTTAAGAAAGAAACCCCTTCTTTTGAAGATTGCTATGATAAATTTATTTATCCTTTCATTTTAGAAGAAGTTGGCGATAATTTTCTTTCAAAATCTTTTGAAGAAGCAAGAAAACAAGAAATTTATAACTTCCCAGCACAAGATGATTTTAGCCATATAACATTCAGAGTTTTTGATGAAAATGGAAAGTCATCACTTGCAATCATTCACCCAGAATATAAAGATGTTGAAAAGAGACTCAGAATTCCAAAAATGCAACAAGAATTATTCTTTATGAGTAACGGAAGATTTTATCATAAGACCATTGGAGAAATGCACACTAAACATGGTTTAAAACATTTTGAAGAGACCGGAGAAAACATTTTCCGTGGAACTCTTGGTGCTTCACTTTTCATTCTTAAAACAACAAATCCAGCAGAATATTATGGCTACACAAACAATCCAGAACTTATCAGAAAAATGGAAGAAAAAATAGCTGAAAAAGCAAGACAACTTGAAAAAGAAAAACACGAACAAATGCTCAGAGAGGCTGGAAAACAAGAAGAAAAAACAAAAACAACTTCAAGAAGAAAAACAAAAGTTAAAGAAAGCGAAACAAGTGCACCTGTTAAACCAGAAGAAAAACCACAACCAAAGAAAAAGCAAACAGCAAAAACAATCACTGCAAAAAAGAAGGCTGCTTCTAAGAAAACAACAACACAAAAGAAAAAACCAACCGAAAATGAAAAGGGTGACGATTAAAAATTAAGATGCAAGTTTTTGCATCTTTTTTAAACAAATTGCATCTTGATTTTGCATTTTTTGTTTGATATAATATTTTTATAGGAGAAAATAAAATGTTTAACGCAAACCAATTTAAAGAAATGAGATTTAAAAAGCATTTGTCAGAAGACGACATCATCGAGCTTATTCGCCTTCAAAACAGAGCATATAAAGACTACACTGCTTTCTGCAATACACAATGCAACGTAGATAATAAATTTTATGACTTCACTTTAAGCAAAATTTTAAAACTTTCATATGCACAATATAAAGAAAAAAGTGGTTCAGAAGAAATTGCAACAAGATGTGCAATGGCAGACCAAGAATTTTATGATTCTGCTTGCATGCTTGCTTTTGGAAGAAGAGCATATTATAGTGATGCCGATGTTACGACCGTTTTCGGATCACAAGACCGCTATGAAGACGTAATGAGATCTGCCCTTTTCAAAACTGCACTTATGATTCCAATCAAAGCTCGCATTCAAGAATTTAAAACAAGAGCAAAAACTGCAAAAAGTGGAGATTATGAAAAACTCGCTTATGACATTAATCGTCTTAGAGATATTTACACATTCACTTCAAAACTTGCAAATGACAGACTTAGCAACATGTATGAAGAAAACTATAGTTCTATAGACAATAATGGCAAACCAGTCCACGGCGAATTTGATCTTGATATTGTTGAATATCAAATGTATATTATCAATCAAAATCTTGCAAAGATTATAAAACTTCAAAACAAAATTGAAAAAAGACACCTTCATATCACCAAAAACAAAAGTCTTCTTTCATCGCTCAGCAAAACAACTTTTGAAAGAGCCGAAGAAAAAGAAGATCCAAGCAAAGAAGAAAGCAACTTGGAAAATGAATAGGTTTTGAACAAACAAAAAAGAGCCTCAATTGAAGCTCTTTTTATTTTCTTATTTTTCAGTTTTTCTTTTCCTTTTTGGTTTTTCTTCATGAACCGAAACCAAAACTTCTTCTATTTTTTGTTTTTGCACAACTGAAGCATTTCCGCCGTTAATTTCATAAACCAAGCCAGCAATGTCATCAAACTCTTCAGAATGCGTGAAAAAGATTATTGTTTTTTCTTTCGCAAGTTTCTTTATCACCTTTCTAAAATGATAGATAAAATCAGGCGATGCATCTTGTGGAAGCTCATATATCATTAAAATTGATGGATTTGAAAGCAATGAACGTGCCATTCCTAAAAAGAATAAAATTTCACTTGATGTCACATCAATAACTTGACAATTGAACCCATCTGGAAGCCTTTCAATTGCATTAAGAATTCCAACTTTGTCGCACATTTTTCGAACATTTTCAAAACGTTTGTCAGCAAGGCTCAAGTTCTCTTTGATTGTTCCACTTATAAATGGTGGGTGCGAAGAACAATAATTGATATGGTTTTTGAAAGTTTTGTCGTTATAGTCATAAAGGTTAAGGTTGTCAAGAAGAACCTTTCCACTTTTTGGTTTAATGTTTCTTCGAAGAAGGTTAAACACAAGACGTTTTCCGCTTCCACGACCGCCACGAATAATGTTTATGTCTTCCATTTTAAACGAAATGTCAATATGGTCAAGAGAAATGTTTTCACTTGTTTTTTCTTCACATGAAACATCAATAAGCCCCAAATTATATCCATTTGTGGCAGTATTAAGTTCGCCATATTTTGCAAGTTGACTGTCGCTCATTGACAAGATTGTTTCAATTCTATCAACGTCAACACGCATGTTTTCAAGTGCACTTGTTTTGTCAAAAAGAGTGTTAAGCTTATCGGTGCAAGTTGAAAGATATGGAACAATAATCAAATATACAGTCATTTCCATTGTTCCTTTCGAAACATAATACATCATGAGAGCTGCAACCGCATAAACAACAACGTTCCAAAGTGCATACCATAAATTTGCTTTTTTAGAATAGGTTGTATAATATTGATCAAAAGCTTTTGCATAGTTTTTAATGTCCTGATGAACAACATCGGAATATTTCTCTTCCCCGCCAAATTCTTTTATAAGCAATTTCCCATCGATAACTTTATTATAAGATTTAAACAAATCATCTTTCTTCTCATAACGAAGCATCATATATTTCCCGAGTTTTTTGTTGAAAAAATAATATGCAAAGAAGTTTACAACTCCAAGTGCAAGAACAATTACACCTGCAAGCCAATTTGCAACAAACACTGTTGCAAGAGTAATGACAACTTGAAATGAATATGCAATAAAACTTGCGACTGTGTCTGGAAATTCACCAATATATGAAAGGTTGTTAAGTGCAATATTAATGATCTTTTCCTTGCTCATTTTCTTTATGCTTGAGCTTTCGCAAGACATGATTTTGTCATATACTTTGCCAGTAACTTTCTCACGAACCCAACCATAATGTTTTGCATAATATTTATATTGCAAGTGAAGAGAGGAATTTCTTATTACAATTGTTGCAAGCTCTAAAAACAAAAATAGAAATGATCCTTTCCAATCTTTTGCATACATGCAGTTGATTGTTTTTGCTGCAAAAATTGTGAAAACGGTAAGAAATAAAGAATATACAACATAATAAAAAATCTGCCAAAACCAAATTCTTTTGTTTGGTTCTGCCAACCTATACCATCGCTTGAGAATGCTATCTTTATTCTTTTCCACTGCTATTTCCTTTGGTTTTATTATATTATACCAAAAAAAATATGGCAAACAAATTTGTCAAAAAACACATGTTTTTGTATTTTTCCGCATAAAAAATGCAAAAATAGACAAGTTTGTTAATTATTAATTGTAAAATCTCCACGAACAAGAAAACACTAAAAATTGCCACTCTTGACAAATTTTTTATTTGTTGTATAATATTTATATAATAAATTTTAAGGAGCACTTTTATGAGCAAAATTAATTTCCAAGACATGCTTGAGTTCTCACTTTATACATGCGCATATCGCCTTCAAGAAGTTATCACAGTGATTGAAGACAATCTTGAAGACCAAGAGCTTGTTGCAAAACAAATTGAAGAAATGACAGGCAAACGTCCAGAAGAAACTGAAGAAGATTTAGAACTTAAACAAGCAACAATTGCAAGTCTTAACCACAACTATGAAGCTCTTGACGAAATCAAAACTTTGATTGAAAAAAGATATGGCAAAGGCGAATTTAAAAATTGGCTTGAATATAACGATAAGTTTGTTGCCTCTCTTTCATGGGACAACTATTCAGAAGTTGGTGATGCAAACGAACAATATAAAAACAAAGGTTTCTTGCTTAATTCTCCATCATATGAAGAACTTAAACACGTTTTAAAAGCAAACGGCTATCATCGTTACAGCCCAGAAAAAGAACCAGCAAACGACTAAAAGACACAAAAAAAGAACACATGAAAATGTGTTCTTTTTTTATCTCTTTTTTACTGATTTTGTTGTTTTAATTCTTCACGAAGCTTCATCCAAAGTTTTCCAAGTTCGTTTCTTCCGTCACGATTTTTTCCAATGCCCCAAAAACTGTCTTTAGGAGAATCTTCACAAATTCTTAAATCTCCAGTTAAAAGCAATTTCTTTTTCACATATGGGTTTTGTTCAAGTTTAAGACGAAGCAATTTCTCCATAACCTGAAGTTTAATGTCGTCCCAATCTTTTCTTTGCTTGTCTTTGTTTGCATATGCAATTTTTTGTGCTTCATGGGCAGAATAACACTCTGTAATTTGCTTTGCAATTTCGGGTGCGGTTTCCAAAAACTTGATTGATTGATAAGCATGTTCAACCGTGCAATAAAGCACTCCGTCAACCAAAACTCTGAACGACGAAAAATTGTCAAAAACAAAAAATTCTCTTGGATAGAACCCAATAAACTCGTCAAACTTTTCTGCAAGCCATGGGTCACGATATTGTTCAATTTGTATCATAATTTATCTCCTTTCATACATATTTCCTATTTCTGCGACTTCACTCTTGTCCGCATATATTCCATTTTTGTAAAGATATTCTAATAATCTTCTTCTATCCTTATTAAATATTCCAAGTTCATCTAAATACAAGCCAGAATTATTCTCTTTAATTTTCGTATAAGGACTAGAGAACACTAACCCTTGTATATAATTAAAAAACTTTTCCGTATCTATAGCCGAATCTTCAGCCATCATTTGATTCACTCTATTGATTGATGGATATCTTACAATTGCAATATTATCCACAGCTATATTATTTGAAAATAATAAGTTTATCATTGCTTGTAATGTTTTTCCAGTCAATACATTATCATCTCCGAGAACATTAAATGTTGAATTTAGATTATCAAAGTCTTCAGCCTTTATTGGTTTAGATATATACTCTTCTGGATTTCTATCTTTATATTTACTTTGCAAAATAATTGCAGACATCATAATTTCATTATTTAATATTTCATTAGCGATAAATGGTAACTCTAAGCCCCCATAGGTTGCGCCTATAAAGTTAACATTTCTTCCTAATATATCTGGTTTTGTTTCTTTTATTTTTTGTATTGCGTAATAAATGGCAATATAATTTTCAATAAAATTGTCTATTTCTCGATAAGATCTAAATGATTTATCTAAATTTGTA
>USJH01000042.1 GCA_900554955.1 uncultured Clostridia bacterium
GGAGGCAATCTTTCCTTTATTAAGCATCTGTTTCCTGAGAACGTTTCTGTGAACCTGTTTGTTCTCAAAAACATATTTGTATATCGCAGACATACCTTTAATAAATTCTTCGTCGAAAGCCATTTCTTGCCTCCTATGTATTGGATAATTTAAGTGTAACATCTTTTAAACAATATTTCAAGATGCAATCCTAAAATAGTTTAATTTTTTTCATATTTCGACAATAACCATAGTTATAAAAACTTATAAAAAAACAACACAAAAGTGCTGTTTAAATTTCTTTACCATAAAACAAGACAAGATCACCATCTTCAACAAAACTTGTTATAAATGTCGTATATCCAAAATGAAGATAAATTGCAAGATTTCTGCTTTCTTTTGCTTCACTTCCAATTGTAAGATATGAAATGCCCATTTCTTTTGCATATTCTTCTGCCATTTTCACAAGACGTGAAACATGCCCTTGTCCTTCAAACTGTTTTTCAATTCTAAATGCATTCATATTAGCACGATCTTTCCCATTGCAAAGCATAAGTCGGTTTTTCACTGCCGAGCAATCTGGTGAAAACAAAACACTAATTTGTCCAACAGGGTCACCATTATGTAAAACAACAAAAGTTGCGGCTTTTCCAGTTTCATTATATTCAATATATTGTTTTTTCCAACGAACCCAACATTCTTCACCATGGTTTTCTATAATGTCTTTATTCCAAATTTTTTCAAGATCTTCAAGTGTTGCTTTTCGATATTCAAACATATTGTTACTCCTTGTAATTTTCAGCATTTTAACATATATAACAAAAAAAAGCCTAGAAAATTCTAGACTTTTTAAATTATTTATTTTCGGTTTCAACTTTTGCTTCTTGAACTTTCTCTGTTGTTTGAGCTTTCAAAAGATCACGAATATCACGAAGAACATCTGCATCTGTTTCAACTTTTGCTTTTTCTGCTTCAAGACGAGCTTCTTCAGCCTTTTTTGCTTCTTCCTTTTCTTTTCTTAATGCAAGCAATCCAGCTTTATATGCAATGCGGTCTTTTTTGTCATATCCACGAGCTTTAAGTTCTTTCTTTTCTTCCTTTGTTGGAGATGCTTTTTCAATGTCTTTTACTGTTTTTTTGAACATTTCACTGCTCTTCATTGCAACTTTCAAAATAACAAACAATGTGAAAGCGATGATAAAGAAATTGATAATTGCTGTGATAAATGCACCCCAGTCAATATAAATTGATTTTGTAAGATCAATTTGACCTTCAGCATCTCTAACAACCTTTAAAAATGTATATGCTTTTTCAAGTCCGTTTTCACCACCGATTGACAAAAGCATATTGATAAGCGGCATTATAATTTTGTTTGTAAATGCATTTACAATCGCATTAAATGCGCCACCAATGATAACACCAACAGCCATGTCAAGAATGTTTCCACGGCTTATGAATGCTTTAAAATCACTAAAAAACTTTTTCATTTGTTCACCTTCTATAAATTTTTATCGCACATATTATAGCAAACAAAAGTGTCACAATCAACTGTTTTTTAAAAGTGATTTAATTTTAAATTAAATGCATTTTCGCTTTAATTCTTGATATTCTTGATCGTTTATAAGCCCTGCTTTTCTAAGTTCTTCAAGTTGCATAAGCTGTTCTGCAAGTGAAACAAAATTCAATTCTTCTTTACTTTTGTCGCTTCTATCTTCTTTCACCTTTCTTAATTGTTCTTTTTGGAAATTTGTTAAAATTTCATCAGATTGGCTATTTTTCCTTGCATCAGCACATAACGATTGATTATGTTGAGAATTAAATGAACCTTGCGTTTGAATTTGATTTCCTTGGTTTTGAGCTGAACTTTGCGGAAAATATGAATTGTCATAATCTTGGCCACCAGCACTTGTCATATTTGAAAAACGATGAATTTCACAAGCATCAAGATTCATGTTGAATGCACCATTGTCAGCATTGTTTTGACCATTTTTAGTTTGAAGAGCCTGCTTTGATTTCTTTTTATGCTCTTTAAGTTCTTTAAAAACACAATAAAAACAACCAGCAGAAAGAACAAGCGATAAAGCACCAAGCCCGATAACTCCCCATGTATATTGCGAAGGAACATAGCTTATAAACGAAGAAATGATACCCATTATAGAGATAAGAGCAATCACACAATAAAATATGATTGCAGAAATAAGCGAAACCTTATATGCAGAAAATTTTTCTTCATTTCTGTGAGCAATGAAAAGCTCCTTCAAGCTTATCACACCACCAATACACCCGAAAAATATGAAAAATCCAGCAACAACCAAAAGCCCACCAACTTTTGGGGTCATTGTGCCAATTGTAACATAGTTAATGTTAAGGGTTATATATCCCATATATGCCCCAAAACCAAGCGATAAAACCGCAAGAGCAAATGTTAAAATTGCTGACAAAATTATTCTTCCACGTTTTACTTTATCTTTTTTTATTCGTTTCATTGTTCCACCCATTTTTTCCTTTTAACTTTAGTTTTTCTCAAATTCGCAAAAAATATGTATTATTTTAAGCAAAAAGAAAAAGGGCTCAAAAGCCCAATTTTTCTAACATTAGAGGTGCTATGTCTGACATAGGTGTTATGTGTGACATAACATTATTTATGATATGGAAGACCAGCAGAAATTGTAAATGCTCTATAAATTTGTTCAAGCAAAACAACCCTGAAAAGTTGATGTGGAAAAGTTATCTTTCCAAAAGACACGCATTTATTTGCTTGTCTTTTAAACTCTTCACTCACTCCGTTCGAGCCGCCAATAACAAAACTAATCTCACTTGTGCCTGCACTTTTAAGTGTGTCAAGCATGTTTGAAAGCTCTTCACTTGAAACTTCTTGTTTGCACCTGTCAAGCAAAATTATAAAGCCCCTGCATGCATTTTTAAGCCTTTCACTTTCAATTTCAATTTTCTTTTCAATGCTTTGCTCTTTGCTTTCTTCTGCAACTTCGACAATTTGAAGTTTGCAAAATTTTGACAAACGTTTAGAATATTCGCTGATTGCATCTGTAAAAAACTTTTCCTTTATTGTTCCGACACAAACAATATTAACTTTAAGCATATTTCCACTCCTAATGGTCTTATTATGTCACATTAATCAGCATTTTCACAACAAAAATGTGAAAAAAATCAGCAAAATGCAAAAAATTGTATAATTTTTCGAATTTATTTGACATATGATGTTGTAATAGCCTATCATAAAAACATCAATAAAAGGAGAAAAAATCATGAATAATAAAAGAACTTTATCAAAAGCAGGTTCAATTGTAAGCATTGTTTCTTGGAGTATTAACATTCTTTTATACATTTACCTTGGATATGTGTTATTGGTTCTCATTTCTTTAATAAATGCTTCTGGTTCAGGTGCAGATGCTTCTGCAGTAGCAGCTATAATTTCAACAGTTGTTGCTTCACTTGTAATTTCAATTGTGCTTCTTATCTATTCTATAAGAATTTTGAAGTTTACAAAGCTTGATGCAAAAGAATTTGTTGCAAAGAAAGGAACAATCATTGCAATTGCTGTTATCAACATTCTTAATGCTCTTTACGGCCTCTTCTCACTGATCGGTTCTGAATTTGATTGGACATCTGCTGTTTCAATCATTATTTCTCTTGGACTTCTTGCTTCTGCAGTTTTGTTAATTGTTGACTTTGTAAAGTGTCAAAAAGAAGCTCAAGCAGAAAAACTTGCAGAAAAAGCTGCTGCAACTGCTGAACAAGAAAACACAACACAAACAGTTGTTGATGTTCAAGTTAAAGAAGAATCTGTTGAAGACAAGATTGAAAAGCTCAACAAAATGAAAGCTGATGGCCTTATCACTGAAGATGAGTATAATCAAATGAAATCGGACCTTCTTAAATAGAAAACTTAAACAAAAAAAATCCACCGGTATAACCGATGGATTTTTATTTTTCTTTTGAAACTTCTTCCGTTGCTCTTTCCTTTAATTGAATAAGGTGAACCTTATCAAACCAACGTTGCGCATCATATGAATCAAAATTATTTTCAATGTGAAAATTTCTTTCTTCTTCAAATTTTTTCCATTGTGAATTCAATTCTCCATCAATGTTTAAAATATAAAATTTCCCACCAACATTTCTAAGACTTTGTAAATCTTCATATGGTTCATCTTCTCTTCCACAAACAGCAATAGAACCACCAACCCTTTCAAGTTTTGGAAGTGATGTATATGCATTTGGAAGTATGATATGTCCCCTAACGCATTTAAGATCTGGAAAAGCTTGTTCAAAGTTTCCTTCAATAGCAGTAAGGCTTCCACCAATATTTTCTATCCCCTTATAATTTCCTCCAGAAACAATAAGTTCAAAATCACCAAAAACATATCGTGGCATAACATTTTTAACACCAAGACTAGACAAATTTCCAAAAAGAACAGTGTGTCCTTTAACCGGGAATTCGTCAAAACAAATTTCTTCAGGTTTACAATCTGCAACTTTACAAATATAATTTATAAGATCTTGGTTTTTACTGCAAATTTTTAAAATTTTACATCTCAAATCCAAACTAACATCAGAAAGGTCAACATCAAAAGGATTAAATAAGGCATCAACAAGTTCTTTTTCATATCCATTAAGTCTGTTATTTTTACAAAGATTGATATAAAAACCAGCATGCTCATTGAAATAAGCATCAACTAATTCCTCAAACTTTTTGGCATATTTATCATCAGCCTTTCTTTCTTCATGTCTTCTGTTTTGATCTTTGTTATAATCAATAACATATTTAATTCCGCTTTTAATTTTATCAAATAAACCCATATAAATTCCTCCGAATTTGATGATATTAGTATAGCACCGCCCAATTCAATTGTCAATATTGACCTTTTTCAAACATAAACACAATAAAAAAACACGTTCAAAACGTGTTTTTTTATCTGTATTTTGATTATTCCATATAAAGAACAACTTTGCCTTGTTTTCTGCTTTCTTTAACGTCAATGATACGTTGATTTCTTGACCCACGAAATTTGAGTGAAATATCTTTAAGGTCATTAACAAACGGTCCATCAACCAAAACATCATAGTTGTCAAGCAAAAAGTCGGTTTTATCTGTATATGCTCTGCCACCAGGAACAAAATCCTTGTCAAAAATATATCCAGAATAGCACCATATATCTTTTTTAGAGCCAAATTTCTCTCTGAAACGTTTAACAAGATTATAAATGCCTTGTTGATTGTTTGGGTGCATTGGCTCTCCACCAAGAAGTGTTAAGCCCCTGATATATGAAGGTTCACACATTTTTAAAATCTGATCTTCAACTTCACTTGTGAAAGGCTTTCCAAAATTGAAATCCCATGCTTCTTGGTTGAAACAATTTTTGCAATGATGTGTGCAACCTGAAACAAACAACGAGATTCGAACTCCTTGTCCGTTTGCTATATCTGTATCTTTAATGGTTGCATAATTCATTTTATTGCTCCTATAAATGCAAAACTCTTTCTTTAATTTCTTCTGTTCTTCCTTGGTTCCAATATTGTGTTCCAATATAGCCACAAGTTCGACGAGCAACGTTCATTTTTGTTTGGTCTGTGTTTCCACAATTTGGGCATTGCCAAACAAGTTTGCCGTCTTTTTCAATAATTTTAATTTCGCCGTCATAACCACAATTCATGCAATAGTCACTTTTTGTGTTAAGTTCAGCATACATAATGTTGTCATAGATAAATTTCATAACTTCCAATACTGCATCAATGTTGTTCTGCATGTTTGGAACTTCAACATATGAAATTGCACCACCAGGGCTGAGAGCTTGAAATTCGCTTTCAAGTTTAAGCTTATCAAAAGCATTGATTGGTTCTGTAACATGAACGTGATAGCTGTTTGTGATATATGCCTTGTCAGTAACACCAGGAATAATTCCAAAACGTTTTTGCAAGCATTTAGCAAACTTATATGTTGTGCTCTCAAGTGGTGTTCCATAAAGTGAATAGTCAATATTTTCAGCTTCTTTCCACTTTTTAGTGTATTCGTTAAGCTTTCTCATCACTTTAAGACCAAACTCTTTTCCTTCAGGCTCTGTAAGTTTTTTGCCAGTCATATAATAAACTGTTTCCCAAAGTCCAGCATATCCAAGAGAAATTGTTGAATAGCCTCCATGAAGAAGTTTATCAATCTTTTCGCCTGGTTTAAGACGTGCAAGGGCACCATATTGCCACAAAATTGGTGAAACATCTGACAAAGCACCAGTAAGTCGTTCGTGTCTGCATTGAAGTGCTTTGTGACAAAGTTCTGCTCTTTCATCAAAGATTTTCCAGAATTCATCAAGGTCTTTCTTTGAAGAAAGTGCAATGTCAATAAGGTTCAAGGTTACAACACCTTGGTTAAATCTGCCATAATATTTAGGCTTGCCGTTTTCATCAACGTAAGGGGTCAAGAAGCTTCTGCAACCCATGCAAGTATAGCAATGTCCTTCACCATTTTTGTCAACCTTAAGCTCAAGCATTTTCTTTTCAGAAATATAGTCTGGAACCATGCGTTTTGCTGTGCATTTTGCAGCGAGTTTTGTAAGATAATAATATGGGCTGTCCTCATGAATGTTTTGTTCTTCAAGAACATAGATAAGCTTTGGGAAGGCTGGTGTGATATATACACCCGCTTGGTTTTTAACACCTTGAATTCTTTGATTTAAAGTTTCTTCAATCATCATTGCAAGGTCTTTCTTCTCTTGCTCATTCTTTGCTTCACCAAGATACATAAATACAGTAATGAATGGAGCTTGTCCATTTGTTGTCATAAGTGTGATAACTTGATATTGAATTGTTTGAATTCCTTTGTTAATTTCTTCACGAACTCTTTCTTCAACAAGTTCATCAAGTTTGTTCTCTGGAACGTGAATATTAAGTTCTTCAAAAGAATGAATAAGGTTTTTTCTGATCTTTTTTCTTGAAATATCAACAAAAGGTGCAAGGTGTGTAAGCGAAATGCTTTGTCCACCATATTGACTTGAAGCAACTTGTGCAATGATTTGTGTTGCAATGTTACATGCTGTTGAAAATGAACGTGGTTTTTCAATCATTGTCCCAGAAATTACAGTTCCATTTTGAAGCATGTCTTCAAGGTTGATAAGGTCACAGTTATGCATTCTTTGAGCAAAATAATCGGCATCATGAAAGTGAATGATTCCTTCTTCATGTGCTTTCCAAATATTTTCAGGAACAAGGAAACGTTTGCAAAGGTCTTTGCTAACTTCCCCAGCCATATAGTCTCTTTGAACACTGTTAACTGTTGGGTTTTTGTTTGAGTTTTCTTGTTTAACTTCTTCATTATTGCAATCAATAAGCGACAAAATTTGCTTGTCGGTTGTGTTGCTTTTTCTAACAAGCGAACGAACATGACGATATGTGATATATGCACGTGCGAGTGCATGCTTGCCTGTGTCCATTAAAGCATTTTCAACAAGGTCCTGAATTTCTTCAACACTTGATGCCCTTTTTCTTGATTTGCAAGTATTTTCAACTTTGGTTGCGATTTCACGAATTTTCTCATCTGAAAGTCTATCTTTTTTGTCCACTTCAAGATTTGCACGTGAAATAGCGCTCACAATCTTTTCGATATCGAATTCTTGCTCTTCACCACTTCTTTTGATAATTTTCATATGATTTTCCTCCCAAACGCATGTTACCTTATTCGCGTTTTACAAGCATAGTGATACCACAATATGTTGTGTCTAGTCAAAAGTTTACACCACAATTTGTTGTGTTTTGTGCAAATTATACAAATTTAAGAAATTTTAAATAAAGGTGTTTACAAACCTTGAATATGCCAATTTTTCTAGCAAAAATAATGTTATGTGTGATAGACACAATACCCTTTGCTAAAAATATGTCAATTTTAACATATTTTTGAAAAATAAAAAAAACTTCGACAAATTTCGCCGAAGTCTTTATATTTGGTTATTTTTTTATAATTTTATTTCAATTTGCATGCAATTTCTTCTGTTTTTTCTTCAAGGTTGTCATAGTCATGAATAATTTTAAAGTCAAAATGATATAAAGAATAATCAACTCTATTTTTATCTCTTGCAAGCAAATATTCTTTTGGCAAGTTATCTCTTTTCAAAAGAAGTTTCAAACGTCTGCCATCGTCATTTGCAATAAGCAAAATATTTATATCAGCATTCTTGAAAAATGAAAGCATTGGTGCGAATTTATAATCAATAATTGAAATGCCCTGCCCTTTCATTTGATTTTTAATTTCTTTTTCAATGAATGGTGTGCTAATTTTTGTCAACATATCTTGATTTTGTTTGTCTTCAAAAACCAAGTTACCAACATTTTGTTTTAAAACCTTTCCGTTTTCGCAAATTTGATTTCCAAAAGCTGAACAAGTTTTTTGCAAAAAACATCGTTTTCATAAAGCTTAGAAATGATTTCATCAACCGAAACGACCTTTGCACCCGTTTTTTCAGCAAGAAATTTAGAAAAAGTGCTTTTCCCTGAACCAGATTCACCAGAAATTGTAATGATTTTTGTTCTTTTCATAACCTTATTATAGCAAATTAAAATTCACATCACAAACAAATTAACATAAAATAAAAACAAT
>USJH01000043.1 GCA_900554955.1 uncultured Clostridia bacterium
CGTTCCATTTCATATTATTCTTTCTCTCCTATAAGGTCATATTCATTAACCTTTTTAATTTTTATTTTATAATATTCACCAAGTTCGAGTCTTTCTTTCGACTTGAAATATACAAGCGAATCGATTTCTGGAGATTGATATTCGCTTCTTCCAAAAAACTTGGCTTTTTTATAATCAATACCTTCATAGCAAACTTCAAGAGTTTGACCAACAAATTGTTTGTTGAGTTTCTTTATAACACTTCTTTGAAGTTTTACAAGTTTGACAAGACGTTTTTGTTTAATCTTCTCTGGAACTTGATTTGGGAAGCCTGCAGCAGGTGTTCCATCTTCTTTTGAATATGCAAAGAAGCCAACATGAAGCATTGGATAATCTTTAATGAAATTATAAAGTTCTTCAAAGTCTTCATCGGTTTCACCTGGGAACCCAATCATGAATGTTGTTCTGATTGCAACAAATTGTGGAAGCTTTTTGATCTTTTCAATAAGTGCAATTGTCCCTGCTTTATCAATTTTTCGATTCATTCTTTTCAAAATGCCGTCTGAAACATGTTGGAAAGGAATGTCAAGATAGTTGCAAAGCTTTGGATTTTCCATCATTTCATTTAGAAGCTCATCTGTAACAAGTTCTGGATAGCAATAAAGAAGTCGAATTCTTTTAAGCTTTTTGATTTTTGAAAGCTCACGAATAAGCTCAACAAGTTTTGATTTTTTATCACTTGAAAGGTCACTGCCATAACGTGTTACATCTTGCGCAACCAAAATAAGTTCGGTTGCTCCACCATCTACAAGATTTTTTGCTTCAAGAAGCAATTCTTTCATGTCTCTTGAGCGATATCTTCCACGAATGAAAGGAATTGTGCAGAATGTGCAGAAGTTATCGCAACCATCTGCAATTTTTAAATATGCATAGTGTTTAGGGGTTGTTATAACTCTGTTTTTAACAAATGTTTCGTGTTCGTCTCCACCTGTTTCAATTACTCTTTCATTTGTCTTATAGGCTTTATCCAAAATTTTAACAATGTTTGGATATTCATTGGTTCCCATGAAAACGTCAACTTCAGGAAGTTCTTTTCTCATTTCGCCAAGCCATTTTTGTGGCATGCAACCTGTAACAACAAGTTTTTCACAAGTTCCAAGTTTTTTATATTCTGCCATTTCAAGAATTGTATCCATTGATTCTTTTCTTGCATTTGCAATAAATCCACAAGTATTAATGATAATGATGTTTGCTTTAGATGGATCACTTGTGAAACAATATCCACCATCACTAAGATATGTCAGCATATGCTCGGTGTCAACACGGTTTTTATCACACCCAAGTGAAATCACACCAACATATTTAATTTCATCTGTATTATTTCCCATAAATTTTCCTTTAATTTTTATTCATCAATCTTTTTTCCCAAATATTCTTTCATATTCTTGTCTTGTCATGATAACTTTTCTTGCAGTGTTTCCATAATTGTTTTCAATCACGCCTGCATCTTCAAGTTGGTCTAAAATTCTGTTTGCACGAACCATTCCAACTGAAAATCTTGACATTATCATAGAATTTGAAATTTTTCCATTTTCAAAAGCACACTTTGCAGCTTCATGGAACAATTCATCAAATTCAGTTTCCAAAAAATCGACATCTTCATAAAAATATTTCTCATATTCATCTTTCGTGATATTAACTTTATATTTCTCTGAATTTTTTTCTTTTGAAACAAATTCGTGCTCTTCAAGGTTTGAAAGAACATTTGCAGAAACCGCAGCTCCACCTAAAAAACGTTGAATATCTTTAAGTGAAATTGTTCTTTTGCCAGAAATAAGTTTTAAAACTTTTCTTTCGTTTAAATTTAAATTGATTTTATTGATTGATAAATAACTTTTTTCCATATTTTCTTTCCCCAAAAATATTAATTATCGCTGTCAAAATCGCCAAATAGTTCGTTATATTCGGCAATTGTAATTTTAACATCACGTGGCTTATTTCCAATTCCTGGGTTGATAAATCCACGGGTTTCCATTTGGTCGATAATTCTTGCCGCACGTGCATATCCAACACTGAACCTTCTTTGAATCATGGAAATTGAAGCTTTTCCATTTTTCATTACAAGTTTAAGAGCTTGTGGCATATATTCGTCCATACGATCTTCATTTGAACCCTTATTATCGTCATCATCGTCTGGAATTTCTTCTTTTTCAGGCTCTGCATAAATGCTGTTTTGAACTTCTTCATCATATTCTGAAACATTGTTTTCTTTAATGAAATCAAGAACAGCTTTAATTTCTTCATCAGAAACAAAAGCTCCTTGCAAACGGATTTTTTGGTTGCTGTCTTGTCCAGAGAAAAGCATGTCCCCTTGTCCAAGAAGTTTTTCAGCACCAGCTTCGTCCAAAATTGTTTTAGAGTCAACATAGCTTGAAAGTGAGAATGCAATTCTTGTTGGAAGGTTATTTTTGATAACACCAGTAACAACGTCAACAGATGGACGTTGTGTTGCAACAACCATGTGAATTCCGCAAGCACGACCAAGTTGG
This sequence comes from uncultured Clostridia bacterium, assembly GCA_900554955.1. Classification (GTDB taxonomy): domain Bacteria; phylum Bacillota; class Clostridia; order Christensenellales; family UBA1242; genus UMGS2069. The sequence goes on from USJH01000043.1 coordinate 2,529, forward strand.
GTTATACGTTGAATTTTGCCTTCAACGTCTTTTTTAGCAACACCCATAAGTTCAGCAAGTTCATCGACAATGATAACAAGATATGGCAAACGTTTTTCTTCGCCTTTTCTTACTTTGTCAAGTGCGTTATATTGGTCAATTTTCTGACATTCATTTTCCATTAAAAGTTGGAAACGACGTTCCATTTCTTTGACCGCCCAATTAAGAGCATTAACAGCCTTTGAACACTCGGTGACAACTTCAGGAAGCATCAAGTGTGGCATGCGGTTATAACGTGAAAACTCAACACGTTTAGGGTCAATCATGATAAATCTAAGCTCATCTGGAGAGTGTTTAAACATAAGGCTCATGATAAGCGAATGCAAAAACACAGATTTACCAGAACCAGTTGAACCAGCAACCAAACAGTGAACCATTTTTGGCAAGCTTTTAATGATAACTTCACCTGAAATGTTCTTTCCAATTGCAACAGGAAGTGGACCTTTAAAGTTCTGGAATTCTGGAGATTCAAGAAGCTCACGAAGTCCAACCATGCTCGTTTTGTCGTTCGCAACTTCAACACCAAATGCATTTTTACCAGGAATTGGAGCTTCAATACGAATTCCATTTCTTGCCGCCAAGTTCATGCTCATGTCTTTTTCATATGACAAAACTCTTGAAACCGGAATACCGACAGGCATTGAAAGTTCATATCGAGTAACTTTTGGGCCACGAACAACATTTATAACTTTTGCAGGAATCTTGAATGTTTCAAGTGTTGCTTCCAAAATTGCAGATTTTTGCTTATATTCTGCACTATAGTCAACATTTTCTTCTTTTGTAACTTTCAAAAGAGAAGTTGAAGGACGTTTATATTCACGATTAAGTTGGTTTTCAAAACTAAGTTTTTCAACTCTTTGTTTTTCTGGAGTTCTTTCAACATTTCTTTGAACTCTTTCATTTCTGTTTTGCAAAACATTTGTGAAAGAATTTTGCTCTGATGGAGTTGCTTCTTTTGCAGAAATTCCAAGAGATGAAGCATCAGCCAAAAGATCTTCAGAACGAACACGGCGATCAGCTCTTGAAAGTCTTGAGCCAAACTCTGTGCTTTGAACACTTTCTTCGTTTTCTTGATTGTTTGTTTGATTGATATTTGAAATTGTATTTCTTCTTTCAGCAGAAAGGTTTACACGATTTTCACGACCTTCACGAATATTTTCGCTTCTGTCACGATTAACAATTGGTTCGCTTCTTCTTTCTGGTTGATCATTTCTGTCAAACACATTTCTTGGTTCTTCAGTTTGACCAAGTGGGCGACCAAATGCAGAAAGTCGGTCAGATGGTGCTGCGCTTTCAGAATTTGTCATGTTTTCGGTTGTGCTTTCACCAACGCTTCCCCTTTCCACTCTTGTTGGACGATAGCTTCCCCAACTTGTTTTAACCGAACCGTCATCATTCATGTTATAGTTTGTTTCAGGTTGCTCAGCTTGAGTTTCTGGTTCTTTTTGGCTTTCTTCATCTTTAAATTGAAGAGTTTTTGAAGCATATTGTTTTCTCCAATCATTTCTCTCGTCACTTGAACGATCAAAAATGTTTGGAACTTGAGCGCTTCTGTCACCAAACAAAACTTCACGAGCTGATTTTGGTTCTTCATTAGACTCATCAATTCTTTCCGCCTTTTGAGATGTTGTTGCTGTTCCGAACAAAACATTTCTTGCACGTTCTCTTTCAGAATTGTCATCTTGTTTTTGATAGGTTTGATTAAATGCCGGCTGAGTTTGTTGCTCTGGCGAAGTGAAGAAAGATGGAGAATCTTTCACAAGTTCTCTTTCCCCTTCTTGATTTGATGGTTGAGAATCATCAAAAGTTGTTTCAAAAACAGTTGGATTTTCTTGCTCTTGATTGTTCTCTCCAGTAAGTTTTGTTAAAAGAGCATCATATTCTTCTTTGCTTTGCTCTGATTCTTCATTTGAGAAGCTGTAAAGATCTTCACCAGCAAGCGACTCGCCAAGTCCAGTTGGTTTTACTGTGTCTTTCTTTTCAAGAAGTTTGGTCTGTCTGCCCTGTTTTTTGTTATAAATGATATAGTCAATCACAAGCCCAACAAAAATTGTTGCAAGAACAGCAAAAACAACATAGGTTGCTCCAAGTCCAATTATGCAACGGAACAAATATACAAAAATTCCAAGGAAAGCGCCACCAACAGTGATTCCATTTTGCATGCTCATGCATGAAGAAAGATATTTGCCAAATTCGGCAAAAGTTCTTGTTTCGTTCATCATGATTCCTGAAGAAAAAATTGTGTGAAGCAAACAGATGATGCCAAAAACCGACATAAACAAATATGTTGTGAACTTCTTGTTGAAAGTGTATGACATATTAAGCGAAAGAGCAATTCCAACAAGGAACAAAAGCACAAAAATTGGATAGCACATTGCACCAAAAATTCCTTGAAGGAATTTTCCAATTCCAAGAAATGAAGGAAAAATGCAAAGAACAAATAGCGCAGCAGAAAGCACAAGCATTACAATGCCTGCGATTTGTTTTCCACTGAGTTTTTTAGATGTTACTTTTTTTGGATTTTTCACGGTTTACTCCTTAAAAAATGATTAAAAGTCGATATATTTTGCAGAATTAACATCTGTAGGGTTTCCGAGATATGCGATATAAAGTTTTGAGAAATCAAAAACATCACGGAAAATGTCGTTTGCGTCTGAATAGGTTGTAAGTTCAACTTTCATAAGTTCGCTTGCAAGACTATAGCTTTGTTTTGCAATTGCAACATCACGAGCAGCATTAATGCAAAGGTCACGTGAACGTTCATTGTCTTTCAAAAAGTCAATGATAAATGCATTCTTTTCAATTTCAAATTCGTTTTCACCAATTCCAATTGCTGTCATATTTTTGATGCATTTTACAATTTCGTCCATATAAACGCCAACATTTTCAAAATCAACAATACATTCAATTTCAATTTTGCCATTGTTTGCAAATTGTTCGTTAAAGATTTTTTCGCTGTGGAAAAAGCTTGCATTTTTAAGCTCATCTTTAATTCTTCTCTCAAGAAGTGGAAGAATGATTGGCATCACATATTTACTGCTTGACTTATATGAAACCGATGGAAAAGCAAACAAAATTCTGCTTTGATTAAGTTTTTTGTTTTTGCTTCTTTCCCCACCAATAAAGTTGTCAATTTCAGCAACATATTTAAGTTTTTTATATTCTCCGCCTTCAGTGAAGCGAGTGTAAACCGTTTTCATCACTTTTTCATAGACAGCGTCACCATCAATGTCACCAACAACAGAAATAACTGTGTTCTTTGGTGTTAAAACTCTTTCAAAAAACTCTTTACTGTCACCAGCTGTCATTCTTGAAATTGTTGTTGTGGTTCCAAACTTAGGGTTTGCAAGTCCGGTTCTATAGAAAAGTGCTTGGTTGACCATGCGGTTCAAAACATATGAAGGGTTTTCTTGAAGTTTTGCAATGTCTGAAAGAAGTGTGTTTCTCACCATGTCTCCCGCTGGGGTTGAGAAAATTGATTCAAATGCAATTTCAGAAACCAAGTCGATTGCCTTTCCAACATTGTCTGCAGTTGTTGAAGCAACAATAACAATGCTTTCAGCAGTGTTGTCTGTTTCAAGCAAAATTCCGTTGCTTTTTGCAAAAGTTATAAGCTCACGATTTGTTGGGTGTTTTTTTGTTCCCATCAAAAGCATGCGACTTGTAAATTCGCTTATTCCGCTTTCATAGTTTTTTTCACTTTGAGTTCCGCTTGTAACATGCAAACAAACAGACGCAAGTTTTGCATCAGTTTTTGGAATGATTGAAACCCTAAGACCGTTTGGAAATGTTTTAAGTGCCATGGCATTTCTCCTAAAGTAAATTGATAAATATATTTTTTCATATATGATTATAACATAAAAAAATCTGTTATAAAAACAGATTTCAAAACTTTTACGAATTTTTGGTAATTTTTTACCAATAAATTAGTCATTAATTGTATTTGACACGGTGTCAAGAGCAAGTTTTTTACCATTTATCGCAACAATGATGTCTTCAAATGCTTCACTTGTTGCCTTTGTTGGGTGCATCAAAATAAGGTCGCCCGAGCGAACTTCACTTGTTGCACGATTGAAAATTAGTTTTGAGTTCTGGTCTCGCCAATCAATTGTGTCGTGTGTCCATAAAATTGTTTTATAGCCAAGACTGGTTGCCGCTGCGGTTGTATGCTTATTATAGCTTCCTCCAGGTGGTGCAAAAAGTGTCATATTGATTCCAAGAATGCTTTTCACAGCTACAGTGCAACCATCAATCTCGCTTTTGTTTTGCTCAAGCCCAAGACGACCATGTTCTTTGTGGTTTGAACCATGATTTCCAATTTCGTGGCCAGCATCATAAATTTTCTTTAACAGGTCTTTGTTCTCTTCCGCCCAGGTTTTGCCAACAAAAAATGTTGCCTTTGCATTGTGTTTTGCAAGAGTTTCAAGCATGCTTTCAAGATATTCAGTTCCCCAATAAACATTGATCATAAGAGCAACTTTTCCGTTTGTTTCACTTCCTTGATAGATCACTCCATTATATGCCTTGAAAGTTTCAACAGCATCATCTCCACCAACAAACCCACACATGAGTGTAACAACAAAAACAATGAACACCAAACAAAAACTCACAAGCCCATGCAAAACAACTTTTTGACCTTTTGTTTCTTTTTCTTTGCACTCTTTATTGTTTTCACAATGTCCAAACAACAATTCCCCGCCGTCTTGCTTTTGCTCGGTTTTCCCGCCGTCTTGCTTTTGCTTGATTATTTCTACTTTATCTTGAATTTCATGCTTACCAGGTCCGAAGCCTTGATTTTCATTTCCTTTAACCTTGCCCAAACTATCAACACTCTGTTTCTTTTTAAAAATCATATCTTTCTCCCATATATAATATGATTTTCAAAAACAAAATATTTAAAACAACAAAATAAAACCCCTTGCATTTTTGCAAAGGGTTAAATTTTTTTTCACATCAGTTTATAATATGAAACACTTATGTCATGCTTAATTTAAGCACTCGCTCTTTTTCGTTTTGATGTTTGTTTCACAAAACATATTTCACATCAAAATCATTTTATCCAGCAACCTTCAAAACAAAGAACTCTTTTCGTTGCTTGTCTTTCTCAAAGATGATGTCAATATCTCTACCGTCATCATAATTGTTTTTCAAAATATATTGTGTTCCGATACTAAAACCACACTTTGAACAACTGCCAGTTGATAAAAAACTATGTGCTTCTGTTGTTTCAGTTGTTGTTGAATAATAACAAACTGTACAGGTTTTTGTTGTTGAAACATTGTGTTTTGCTCTGTTTTTTGCAATTTGAGTATAATATGTTGATGTTTTAAAGCTATGTACACTTTCGGCAGTATAATATGTCAAACTTCTTGATGTGTTTGCAGGAACGCCATTTACTGCATTTCCGTTTGAATCATAGAAGGTTGTTGAGCCTGTAACTTCAAGTGTGATTGTGTTATTATATGGGGTTACAAGTTTGTGAAGTTTGCTTCTTAATGTTCCAAACACCAACATTTTTGATGCCGATGTAACCTTTGACATGTTGAAACTGCTCAAATTCAAAACTTCAATTCCTGTGCTTTGATAGAACATTTGTTGCATTGTTGTAACGCTTGATGTGTTAAACATGCTTAAATCAAGTTTCAAAAGATTTGTGAGATATCCAAACATGATAGACATGTTTGTAACTTTCGCAGTGTTAAATCCCGCCAAATTAAGAGAAGAAAGTGCCGTGCAATGTGCAAACATGCTTGCCATTGTTGTAACGTTTGAAGTATCAATCCCTGCAATTTTTATTGTTTCAAGTTTTGTGCAAGCATTGAACATATACGTCATGCTTGTAACTTTTGAAGTGTTAAACGATGTTATATCAATTGTTGTAAGACCACTTGCACCCGAGAACATTCTTGCCATTGTTGTTGCTTTTGAAGTGTTGAAATTGGTAAACGAAATTGATGTTAAAGAAGCATTGTTTGCA
>USJH01000044.1 GCA_900554955.1 uncultured Clostridia bacterium
GCAGAACTTTGAAAAAGATTTTAAAAAATTGGAACTGGTTTGAAATTATATTTTTAATTGTGAGTTATATTGCTTTAACTTTGTGTTTTGTTCTTGGAACAGAAAAAAACACATTTTCTTTTATTGTTTCACTTGTTGGTGTTTCTTCGGTTATGCTTGTTGCAAAAGGGCTTACGATTGCACCGATTGTAAGCATTATCTATAACATTTTATATGCAACTTTGTCTGTTACTCAAAAATACTATGGCGAAACGATAATCTATACTGTGATAATGATTCCACTAAGCATTATATCGCTTGTTTCATGGGTGAAAAACAAGAATGGCGGGAAAGAAGAGCAAGTTCAAGTTAACAAAATAAGCAAAAAGGAATATTTGATTCTTTCTCTTGTGATTGTTGCCCTGACAATTGGATTTTATTTCCTTTTAAAAGCACTTCACACAAACGAACTTATCGTGAGCACAATTTCACTTGTTGCTCCTGTGATTTCTGCATATTTAATGCTAAGGCGAAGCAGTTACTATGCAATTTGTTTTATTGCTAGCAATGCGGTTTTAATTGTTCTTTGGGGGCTTTCTATAAAGACTGCGGGAGCGGGCTTCCTTCCAACAATCTGCTCTTTCGTGATTTTCACAGTTCTTGATGTTTATGGGCTTATTCATTGGAAACAAGAAGAAAAACGCCAAAATAAAGAAACACAAGAAAATAAAGAGCCAATTGAAGACAAGGCAAATTAAAAATAAAAGGAGAGAAGAAAAATGAAGTTTTTTGATTGTAACAAAAAAAATAAAAGTTGGTATTTTCGAAACTATTTTTTTGCGGGAACACTGCTGATTATTTTGATTAATGTTTTGGTTTATGCTTTTTCGCCCGATAATCCAGCGGGAAGTCTTTATTCAGATTGGAGTGCAACACTTGACTTTACCAACATTGCAGGTGCTTTTTTAGATTCTTTTTATCACGGAGACATTGGTCACATTCTTGGAAATATGCTTTGTTTTCTTGTTGTCGCTGTTTATCTTGAAAGAAAAATTGGGTCTATAAATCTTGTTTTGCTTACCTTTGGAATGGCACTTTTAACATCAACTGCAACAGCGGCAAACGATCTTTCAGTTTGTTGGATTGGATTTTCTGTTGTAAACTATGGGCTTTATGCATATGTTTTGATTGATTATGTTTTCTCTTTCAGAAAAACGAAATATGAAAAGCAAAATGTGATATTTGGGGCGGTTGTTCTTGCACTTATATATCTGTTCATGGCAAACAAAACCTTTGAGATTGACGATATTCAGTTTACTTGGTATCCAAAGGATCTTTTCACAAACCGTGGACACTATACAAGCTATTATTTTGGGGCACTTTTAGCACTTTTCATTCAATTGTTCTGTGTTGCATATGAGTGGAAAAAGACCGATGAAAATGGTGAAAAGCTTTTAAGCAAAACAACAAAAATTCTTCTTTCTTGCTTTTCTGCGTTCATTGTTTTGTCGGCAACAATTCTTCCAATTGTTTCAACTGCACATTATAACAATCTTAAATATACAGTTTATGTTGAAACAAACATGCCAGAATATAACTGCGAAATTATATATACGGGAAAAGAACTAAATTTTACAACAAATTTGGAAGATTATTTTGTTTTTGAAAAATGGCGAGAAAAATTTGGTTTTGATAGTGATGAAGTTAAATTTGTTTCTTCATCAATTGAAGGAAGAAATCCGGAAACTGGAAAAAAAGAGTTTACAACAACTTATAAATATGTGAATGTGCAGAGCATAAAAGGAATTAATTCGCGAAATATAAACTATGTGTATATTTTCAAAATAGAATTTATAGAAAACACTTAAACAAAAAGTCACCATTTCGGTGACTTTTTTTCATGTTTTAAGATCCTTTTGAATATAATGATAAATGTGTTTTGTTTCGCTTTTCACAAAGCTTGGCGATATAACCATAAAATATAGTATATTTTAAAGGGAGAAAATTATGGAACAATTTATAATTTCTGGAGGAACTCCGCTTTGTGGAAATATTAGTGTTGACACGGCAAAAAATGCAACTTTGCCAATTATTGCCGGAACAATTTTAACAAATGAAGAAATTGTGCTTGAAGAATTGCCAAACATTAGTGATGTGAATAAAATGTTGGAAATTTTGAGAACAATGGGTGCGCATGTGAAAAGAGAAGGGCGAACTGCAATAATTGATACAAGTTATATCACAAAAACAGAAATTCCAACCGACCTTGCAAAAGAAATTCGTTCAAGCATTTTTATGCTTGGTCCACTTCTTGCAAAATATAGAAAGGCAACTGTTGCATATCCTGGTGGGTGTGACATTGGATCTCGTCCGATTGATCTTCATCTTGCAGGGCTTCGTGATCTTGGAGTTGAAATCATTGAAGATCATGGCTATATTTGTTGCAATGCTGATCACATGAAAAGTGGGGTTGTTCATCTTGACTTTCCATCGGTTGGGGCAACTGAGAACATTATGATGAGTGCGGTTTTTCTTGAAGGGGAAACAACAATCATGAATGTTGCAAAGGAACCTGAAATTGTTGACCTTGCTGAATTTATAAATTCTCTTGGTGGGTGTATTAAAGGAGCGGGAACATCAACAATCATTGTTCGTGGGGTCAAAAAGCTTGGTGGGGGAAAATATAAACCAATGCCCGACAGAATTATTGCAGGAACCTATCTTATTGCCGGTGCAATGACTCAAGGCGAAATTAAGCTTGAAAACGCATGTTATCAAGATGTATATGCGCTTTTAAACAAGCTCAGAAATGCCGGAGCAACAATTGACTATAAAGAAAACAGTATCTATTTAAAAATGCGTGGAAGACCAATTTCTTGTGCTTCAATTGAAACCCAGCCTTTTCCTGGATTTCCAACTGATCTTCAAGCACAAATTCTTGCAATGCAAACAATTTCAAATGGGATTAGTGTTATCACTGAAAATTTGTTTGAAACAAGATTTAAACATGTTCCAGAACTTATCAAGATGGGCGCTAAAATCACAACACGTGATCGCATGGCAATTGTTCGAGGAGTTCCATATTTAAATGGGGCAGAAGTTGAAGCACATGATCTTCGTGGCGGGGCGGGACTTGTTCTTGCTGGGCTTGTTGCAAAAGATAAAACAGTTGTTCAAAATGTTAAATATATTGACCGCGGATATGAAGATTTTGAAAGTAAACTTCAATCGCTTGGTGCAAATATAATAAGAAAATGGCAAAAATAATTTATCAAAATTGTAAAAAGTTGTTTATTTGGTAGTCAAAAACAAAAATAATCGCTATAATAATATTAATTTTGGAGCGATTATGACAAAAACAAAGAAAAAACTTATCATTTCTTTCACAATTATCGGCACGATTGCAATGTTGCTGGTTTTGTTCTTTTGCCTTTTTTCAATAAAAAGCATTTATGTTGAGTTTGTTTCAGAACCAAATTTTATAAGTGCATATACAACAGACAACATCAAATCTTCATGCAAAATCAAAAAAGGAAAGAACATTATGTTTGCTTCAACAGGCAAAAGCATTGATGCTTTGGAAAAACAATTTCCATTTGCATCTTTCCAAATTGTTCGAACTTTTCCAAGCACAATGACAATTTATGTTTATGAAAGAAAACCTGTTTTCAAAGTTCTAAACGAACAAGAAAACTATGAAATTTATGATGAAGATTTAAAATGTCTTGCAATTTTCCCAGAAAACAATCTTGCTGAAAATGGACTTGATAAAGTTCCAACACTGACTGGTTCAAATCTTGCTCTTTGCGGGAAAGAAGGACAGTTTGCAAATGATGAAAAACTTAAAAGCAAACTGACTGAAATCATCGATGGAATCTATGGTGCAGAGCAAAGTGACATATGTGTTATGTCTGACATAATATTTGGTTTTGATAGCACAAACAACTTCAATGTTTTGACAATGAAGTTTAGAACAAACCAAGAAGGAAAAGACACTGCGGGTGTCATTGAAATTCAAGGAAGTGCATATATTAAAGAGAAAATTTTCTATGCAATGACACTTTATATTCAAATCAGCGATAAGCAGCAGTATAGAACAAAACTTGATAAACTTAAAATCACAGCTCTTCAAAATTTCAATCCAAACAATGCATCAACAAGATATTTGATTGCAGCTGTTGATGGTGAAACCATAAATCCATAGAAAATTTACATAAAATTACATGATTTTGTGTGTTATTTTTATAATAAATATAGCGGTTTGTTTGACAACCGCTTTTTATTTAGTTTATAATTTGTGTAAATAAAAGTAAAAAATCAAAATATTAAAGATATTTGGGAGCAATAATGAATAAAAGAGACGTTGCAGTTTTAGACTTTGGCTCTTCAACCATTACAACAATAATTGGCGAACGTGGTGTTAATGGAACTTTCCGCATTAAAGGAAAGGGCTATGCTGATTATGCTGGTTTTCAAAATGGTGAATTTTTGGAACCAGACCAAGTTAAGCTTGCAGTTGCTTTTGCAATCAGCAATGCAGAAATGGAATATGGCTATAAAGTTAATGAAATTTATGTTGGTGTTCCTGGCGAATTTTCAAACGTTGTTTGCAAAGATTCTAGAACAAACTTTGGAAGACGCAAAAAAATTGGCGAAAACGAAATCAAACTTTTCTATAGCCAAGCAAACAACTATAAGAAACACCCAACACATTCTGTTATAAACCAAAGTCCAATTTTCTTTTCTCTTGATGATGGGAAAAGAATTATAGACCCAGTTGGAATGACTTCATCTTCACTTCGTGGTTTTGTTTCATTTGTTTTGGCTGAAAACAATTTTATTGACTTTGTTGACAACATTTTAAACGAACTTCAAATTAAGAGAATGGGTTTCATTTCATCTTGCCTTGCTGAAATGTTATATCTTTTTGATCCAACAATTCGTGATAGATATGCACTTTTAGTTGACTGTGGCTATATCACAACAAACGTTATGCTTGGTCGTGGTGATGGGCTTTTGTTCATGAACAGCTTTTCAATGGGGGGTGGACACATCACGGGTGATCTTGCTCAGTGTCTTAAAATTCCTTTCTCAGAAGCTGAAAGTTTAAAAAGAAAAATCATTTTCAGTTGGAATGCGACTGATGAAGATACCTATGATATTCAAGGAAAAGAATTCATTTCACCATTTTCTGCTGTTGCAACAAATCAAATTGCAGAAGATAGAGTTGAAATGATTTGCACCTATATTCAAAAATGTCTTGAACGTTGCGAATTTGAATTTCCTGAATATATTCCTGTGTTCTTGACCGGTGGTGGACTTTGCTATATTAAAGGAATTAAAGACATCATGGGAAGAAAGCTTGGAAGACGTGTTGAAATTGTAAAACCAACACTTCCAAACCTTGCACGTCCTGAATTTTCAACAGAAATTGCTCTTCTTGACGTTGCATTATCTTGCGAAGAAAATCAAAATTGCCTAATTGTGAAATAAGGAGGAAAAATTATGGACTATAATAATATCAATCCAATTTGCCAAATCTTGGTTGTTGGTGTTGGTGGTGGCGGAAACAATGCTGTCAACCGAATGATTGCAGCCAACATTAAAAGTGCAAAGTTTGTTGCTGTTAACACAGATAAGCAAGCACTTATGATGAGCAATGCAACATCAAAAATTCAGATTGGTGAAAAACTTACTCGTGGGCTTGGTGCTGGTGCTGATCCTGAAGTTGGAAGAAAAGCAGCAGAAGAAAGCCGTGCGGAAATTGCTGAAAAACTTAAAGGAAGCGACCTTGTGTTCATTACTGCCGGAATGGGCGGTGGAACTGGAACAGGCGCTGCTCCTGTTATTGCAAGCATTGCAAAAGAAATGGGAATTTTGACAATTGCTGTTGTAACAAAACCATTTGGTTTTGAAGGAAGAACAAGAGCTCAAAATGCAGAACTCGGAATCAGAAACCTTTCAAAATGTGTTGATACTTTGGTTGTAATTCCAAATGACAGACTTTTGCAAGTTGTTCCAAAAGGCACTCCTGTTGTTGATGCATTTAAATATGCCGATGATGTTCTTCGTCAAGGAATTCAAGGAATTTCAGATCTTATTGCAACACCATCTCTCATCAACCTTGACTTTGCCGATGTTAGAACCGTAATGAAAAATCGTGGTCTTGCTCATATGGGAATTGGTGAAGGAAAGGGCGACAAACGCAATATTGAAGCTGTTAAACAAGCTGTTGCAAGCCCACTTCTTGAAACAACAATTGAAGGTGCAACTGCGGTTATCATTAACATTACTGGTGGATTTGACTTAACACTTGATGAAATCAATGAAGCTGTTTTGCTTGTCAAGGAAGTTGTTGACCCATCTGCAAACACAATTTTTGGTGCTACAATTGATGAAAACTATAATGATAGAATTCAAATTACAGTTATCGCAACTGGCTTCCAAAACAGCACTTTTGAAAACTTGCTTGGAGAAGAAGATAAGGAAAAACCACAAGCTCCAAAACAACAAGTTACAAGTGGATTTGATCGTGCTAGATTTGCAGAGTTTTTGACAGGAAAACCAATTTCAGAACAAAATCAAACTCAAAATGCTGGAATCAAACTTTTTACAGATGAAGTTTTTGCCGAAAAGAAAGAAGAACCAAAACAAGAAGAAAAATTTTCTTTCACTGAACAAAAGCAAGAAGTTCATGAAGAACCTGCAAAACCAGTTGAAGAACCAAAACCAGAGCCTGAAGTTGAACCAAAAAGAGACACTTTCAGCTCTCGTCTTGAAATTGACAACGATGACATGTTGCCACCATTCCTTAGAAGAAGAAAATAATAAACAAAATGCCAGGCAAGCTGCCTGGTTTTTTTATGCACAAAAAACGAATTCGCATTGTTTTCCATTTTTTCTTGCACTTGTGATATTTTTTGCTAAAATTCTTGCAAGAGAAATAGTATTATTTTTGCTAATATACAGGCATGGAACTTTATGTTGAATATGTTATCATTGACAATTTAGTGATAAACACTTTAATTTTGCTTTGCACAAAAGCAACAATGAAACTTCGTGCAAAATTTTACAAAGTATTTTTGTCGGCACTGCTTGGAACGGTGTTTGCCGTATGCTATCCACTTTTCGGACTTTCGAACCTTGTTTTGCTTCCAATGAAAATTGCGCTTGGAGTTATCATGGTTTTGATTTTAGCACCATATAATGGATTTAAAGATTTTTTCTTATCGTTTATATTTTTCATTCTTTACACACTTTTGCTTGGAGGCGCATGCATTGCAACACTGATGCTTTTTGGAACAAGCATTGAAAAACTTTCTTCTGGGGGCTATGACATTGCTGTTCCGGTTGGTGTAATTTTGCTTATTGTTTCGCTTTATGTTTCAATCATCATTGCAGTTGCGAGATATATTTCCGAAAAAAGAAGCATTTCTCCATTCATTCGTGAAGTTGAACTTAGCATCGGAAATCAAGTTTTAAAATTCAATGCTTTTGTTGATAGTGGAAACAAACTTGTGGACAGAAAAAGTGGACTTCCGGTTATTATTTTGTCGGTTAAACTTCTTGAAAAATATTTTCCTAAAGAAGAAATTGAAAACTTGTTGTTGCTTCAAGGTCGAGCTAAAAATTCAGTTTTCAAAGGTGTGCACACAATTTCATATTCAACAATTTCTGGTGAAGATAAAAAAATGGTTGTGTTTGAAGCAGATTCAATTTGCATAAAACAGAATCAAGGCGAATATATAACTAATAAATTCATGGTTGGGGTTACATATCAAACTTTTAATGACTCGGTGAAATATGATATGCTTTTAAACCCAGCACTATTTTAAGGAGAGTTATGTTCAAGTTTTTAAAAAAGTTTTTTGAAAAGTTAAAAAAGGTTCTTATAAAAAACAAACAACAAGTTTTTTATATTTGTTCGGGCGGGGAAACATTGCCAGACAAACTTTCACCAGAAGAAGAATTGGAACTCGCTAAAAAACTTTATAGTGGCGACAAGTCGGCAAGGGAAGAACTTATCAGCAGAAATTTGAGACTTGTTGTTTATACTGCTCAGAAATTTGAAAACACTGGGGTTTCAACCGAAGATTTAATTTCAATTGGAACAATTGGTCTTATAAAGGCTGTTTCATCATATAACCCTGAAAAGAACATTAAAATGGCAACATATGCTTCAAGATGCATTGAAAATGAAATTTTAATGTTTCTTAGAAAAAGCACAAAAACAAAAAAAGAAATTTCTCTTGAAGAACCAATCAATACTGATAGTGACGGAAACGAACTTACATTTGCTGATGTTCTTGGAACCGATCCAGATTTGGTGTCAAAGAACAGTGAAAACCAAGCAGAAAAAGACATTTTGAAAATTGCAATTGATCTTTTGCCAGAAAGAGAAAGGGTTATAATGGACATGAGATATGGGCTTTCTTGTGGGGTTGAAAT
>USJH01000045.1 GCA_900554955.1 uncultured Clostridia bacterium
TGAAACAATTCTGAATGTGTTATATGGGTGCATGAAAGATGGTTTGTCGCCTTCTTTCAAGAAAAGTTCAAGTTGAAGTTCATTTTTAGCATAATCAAGAATAAATCTTTTCATTTCTGTAAACAAGTCTTGAACGTTTTCCGTTTGACTTGCAAACACAACTGCAAGATGTTTTTCTTCATTAACAAGATTTTCAGAATTAAGGCTTGGAGCAACTCTTCCAACACGAATGTCTGAAAGTGCATTTCTGTTTTCAGAAACAACTTTAAGCATTGTTGGAAGAAGTTCACTTCTAATTCCACTTTGACCAGCATTTGAACTGTCAAGAAGCTTTACAACGCTTTCACTTTCAATAAAGTGTGATTTATTGAAGTCTGCAAAGTTCCAGATGTGAGTTTGAACTTCGACAGCATCATATTTTACAGCAAGAAGCTTTTTCACTTCATATTCTTCCCTTACTTGAACATTAAGTTCAACAGGAGCCGGGTTAAAGCTGAGTGGTGCAGGAACAATGTTGTCATAGCCATACATTCTTGCAATCTCTTCAACCAAATCTTCTTTCATTGAAACATCTTTAGTCGCACGATATGTTGGAACTTCTGCAGTGATAACATCACCATTTTGCTTTACACCAAAACCAAGTGCTTTTAAAACTTTAACAATTTGTTTATCTTCGATTTGTGCACCAATTCTGCGTGAAATAAATTCAGATGTGATATCAATTGTTTTTTTATCGTAATGTTTTGAGTATACATCGGTAAATGAACTTGAAATAATAATGTTTTTATCGATATGTCTTAAAACTTCCAAAAGTCTGCCAAGAGCAATGCTTGTAAGTTCTGGATCAAGTGATTTTTCATAACGTTGTGAAGCATCTGTAACAAGACCGATTGCTCTGCTTGTTTTTCTGATCATTACAGGGTCGAAGTTTGCACTTTCAAATAAAACATTTGTTGTGTCGTCTGAAATTGATGCTTTAAGTCCACCCTTGATTCCAGCAATTGCAACAGGAACTTTTTTGTCATCAGCAATAACAATCGCACCTTCTGGAATTTCATGTTCTTCGCCTTCCAAAGTTAAAAGGTTATCGCCTTTTACTGCCTTCAATACTTTAATTCCATGAACAACGTTATGATCAAAAGCATGCATAGGTTGTCCAGTTTCAAGCATGATATAGTTCGTAATATCTGCCAAGAGATTGATATCTCTCATTCCTGCATAGCACAAACGAATTGCCATTTGCATTGGAGATTTTTTAACAGTAACATTGTCAACAGCAATTCCGCCATAACGATAGCAATCTGGATTGTTGTTCTCAATATCAAGTTTTTGAAGACCGTCAAATTTAGAAAGATCAATTGTTTCAAGTGGTTTAAGTTCCTTATCAAAAATTGCAGCAAATTCACGAGACAAACCATAGTGACCCCAAAGGTCTGGACGATTTGTTAATGTTTTATTGTCAATTTCAAGAACAACATCGTCAACTGGCCAAACATTTTTAATGTCTTCACCTAGTGGAACATCTTCTTGAACGTCCATTATTCCGTCATCGTCTGCTCCAATTCCGAGCTCAGCAGCACTGCAACACATTCCGAAAGATTCAACACCAACAAGCTTTGCTGGCTTAATTTTCATTCCAGAAACACAACCACCAACAGTCGCAACGCATGTTACCATTCCCACTCTAACGTTCGGAGCACCACACACAATTTGAAGAATTTCTTTTTTAATGTCAACTTTCAAAATATGCAAATGATTTGATTCAGGGTGATTTTCACATTCGATAATTTTTCCAAAAACAACACCATAGGTGTCTTTACCTTTTTCTTCATATCCTTCAATTTCAGCAGTTGCCAAATTGAATCTTTTAACAAGTTCTTCAGTTGAGATTCCGTCAAGGTTAACAAAATCTTTAATCCAATTCATTGAAATATACATTCTTTTATCCCCCTAAATTTTTGTTCCATATTGGCTGAGAAGTTTGATATTTCCACTGTTAAGATAGCGAATGTCTTCAAGACCAGTTCTGATCATAACCAAGCGATCAAATCCAAGGCCAAATGCAAAACCATTATATTTATCAGGATCGATTCCTGCCATTTTCAATACATTTGGATGAATCATTCCGCATGGGCAAAGTTCAAGCCAACCAGTTTTAGAACAAGAGTTGCAACCTTTTCCACCACAAAATGGGCATGTTGCATCAAGCTCAAATGAAGGCTCGGTGAATGGAAAAAATCCAGGACGAAGACGAACGTTAACATCTTTTTTGAAAACACCTTTAAGCATTTGTTTCATGAAATAAATAAGGTTCGCAACTGAAACATTTTCATCAACAACAACACCTTCAACTTGGAAAAATGTGTTTTCATGTGTCGCATCAAGTGCTTCGTTTCTGAAACATCTTCCTGGGAAAATAACACGGCATTTTGGGCCATGAGTTCTTAAAATTCGGTTTTGAGCTGCAGATGTTTGTGTTTTCAACACTTCACCATTGTCAAGCCAAAATGTGTCTTGCATGTCACGTGCTGGGTGTGATGCAGGAACGTTAACCGAGTCAAAGTTGTTATATTCGGTTTCAATTTCATTTCCATCTTCAACAATAAACCCCATTGAAACAAATGTGTCAATAATTTGTTTTTGAAGAATTGTTCTTGGTGAAAGTGCCCCAGTTTTTAAATCAAGCGGCAAAGTATAGTCAATTCTCTTGTCATTTTTAAGTTCTTCTTCAAGAGCAAGAGCTTCAACCTTTTCTTTAAGATTTTTAGATGTTTCTTCAACATTTGTTTTAAGTTGATTGATAAGCATTCCAATTTCTTTCTTTTGGTCATTTGGAACAAGTCTGAAATCTGCCATTAAGTTTGTGATCTTACCTTTCTTGCCAAGAAATTCCAAACGCAAATTTTCAACATCTGCAAGAGATTTGACATTTTTACAGAACTCTTCAAATTCTTCTTTAAGTTTTAAGATTTTTTCTTTCATTTTTCTTCTCCTTCATAAAATAAAAGCGCCCATGGAGATTGACTCTCCAAGGACGCATTGAAAGCGTGGTACCACCTTGTTTCACACAAAAAGTGCCTTATTTAAAGCCTTTCACGGGGCAATCCGTCTTGCCATTTCCTGCAAGCAACTCTTATGCCGAAATTCATTTTCAACTGAACCGCATTGTTTCACAGCCACGAACAACACTCTCTTTTAGGAATGAAGAAAACTACTTTGCATCGTCAACGTCTTTATTAATAAACATATTATAAACCAAAATGGCTTAAAGTCAAGCAAAAAACTAATTTGCTTCAAGAACATGTTTAACTTTCTTCTTCATTGAGAAGCGATAAACTACCAACTTTTTACCAATATGGCAAACAGGTTCTGCGTTAAGCTTTGTTGAAATTTCTTCAAGCATTGCTTTATAATCTTCATCACTTGAAAGAACAGAAATTTTAACAAGTTCTTTAGCATCAAGTTCCATTGAAATTTGAGAAAGAACATTATCAGAGATTCCTTCTTTACCAATAATCACAGTTGCATCAATCTGACTTGCAAGTGCACGAAGCTTTGCACGAGTTTTAGAATCCATATACACTCCTTTATTCATCTGGGAAATATTCAAAGTCAACATCTTTAACACGAATAATGCTGCCTTCTTTTGCCCCACGTTTTTTAAGTTCTTTAATTATACCCTTTTCTTTTAAAACCTTTTGGAAATATGCAAATGATGTATAGTCATCAACAACAATATTTCGAACAAGTTCATCAATAAAGCCACCAGAAAGGACAAACGCACCATCGTCTGAACGAGAAATTTCATAGCGATTTTCGTCTGGACGAGTATATACAAATGGTGTAAATTCAAGGGGTTTCTTTGGTGGAAGTTCTTGAAGCTTTTTATAAACAACTTTCAAAAGTTCATCAAGATTTCGGTTTGAGACAGCGGAAATTTCAACAACATCATATTTGGTTTTAAGTCTTGAAAGATGTTTTTTGAAATCTGAAATTTGTTTTTCAGTTGCAAGATCGCACTTGTTCAAAACAATAATTTGTGGAAGTGCTGAAACTTCTTTTCCATATTTTTTAAGCTCATTATTGACAATTTTAAAATCATTATAAGGGTCACGATCTTCACTTCCAGAAACATCAATAACATGAAGCAAAAGTCTTGTTCTTTCGATATGACGAAGGAAATAGTGTCCAAGACCCACACCTTCACTTGCACCTTCAATGATTCCAGGGATATCGGCAATTACAAAACTTTTGTCATATACTTTAGCAACACCAATATTTGGAGAAAGTGTTGTGAAGTGATAGTTTGCAATTTTAGGTTTTGCAGCAGTAAGCATTGAAAGAAGTGTGCTTTTCCCTACATTTGGGAAACCGACAAGACCAACATCTGCAATTGTTTTAAGCTCCAAAATGACCTGTTTTTCTTCTGTAAGCTGACCAGTTTGTGAGAATGCAGGTGCTTGACGTTTGCTTGATTTAAAATGATAATTTCCCTTTCCGCCTTCACCACCAACAAGTGCAACAACTTTGTCACCATCATTGAAAAGGTCTGCCAAAATTCCACCAGTTTCGTTGTCTTTTATAACAGTTCCACAAGGAACTTTAATGATAAGATTTTTTCCACATTTGCCAGTACAGTTTCCACTTCCACCATTTGAACCATCTTCTGCACGATAATGCTTTGTAAACTTAAAGTCTGCAAGTGTGTCAAGTTGGCGATCAGCAACAAAAATAATGTCGCCACCCTTTCCGCCATCACCGCCATCTGGACCACCCTTGCGGACAAATTTTTCAGTATGAAAAGAAGTCTTGCCGTTTCCGCCCTGACCTGCTTTGATATATATTTTTACTCTATCAACAAACATTTTTCCTTTCCTTTACTTTTATTTTTTGATTAATTTTTGATATTCATTGCAATATTGTTTAAACTTGCAAATTTCACATTTTGGATTTCTTGCAGTGCAAACATATCTTCCGTGAAGCACCAATGCATAGTGTGTGCTGCTCCAATACTTTTTAGGCAAGATATTTTCAAGTTGTAATTGTGTTTTTTCTGGAGTGTTCGCTTTTGCAAGACCAAGTCTGTTTGAAACGCGAAAAACGTGAGTGTCAACTGCAATTGCTGGCTGACCATATACCATTGAAACAACAACATTTGCAGTTTTTTCACCAACTCCACGAAGAGATTTAAGTTCTTGTTTTGTTTTTGGAAAATTTCCACCAAACTTAGTCAAAATATCTTGCGATATACTTTTAATTGCAAGAGCTTTATTGTGATAAAATCCACAACTCCTGATTTCATTTTCAATTGTTTCAAGTGGAAGCGATGCAAAATCTTCAGGAGTTTTATATCTTTTAAACATTTCTTTTGTAACTTGATTTACACGTTTATCAGTGCACTGAGCAGAAAGCACAACAGCAACAAGCAACTGAAATGGTGTTTCATATTCAAGTTCACACTTTGCATCTTTATATTCGTTTTGAATTTCTTCTATAAGTTTTTTATTGTTCATTATCTGATGTTCTTTGTTTTCTCATAGATTTGTTCATAATGAAGAAGAGTTACAGCATCGTTAAAGTTACGAATGTTAAGGCCTGTAAGTTTTTGAATTTTATCAATTCTATAAAGCAAAGTGTTGCGGTGCATAAAAGTGCTTCTGCTTGTTTCACTGATGTTAAGATTATTTGCAAAAAATTCATCAATGCTTTGGCGAAGTTCAACATCTTTAAAAATGTCTATAAGGTTCTTAGTAAGATATGTGTCTGCAAGTTCAACCTTTTCATCACCATTGAGATATTTATACACTTTTTCCATGAAATCTATCTTTTTATTCGATCTTTTATTTTCAGCAGAATTAGCCATTTTTCTCTCCTTTGTTTTTATTCATGATATAGTATAACAAATTTCGTGTAAAAATCAATTGTTTATAAAACTTTAATAAAAGTATTTTTATCAAAAATAAAAATTTGATTATTTTCAACTAAAGTGTTCAATTTTTCATCAGACAAATCATCGATTTTTACAAAAGAAACAACTGTAACTTCCATTTGCTCACTTTCAAGCAATTTTTGCTTTTCTAAAATGTAATTAAAATTTGCACCAAGTTTTATTTGTCGAAGATTTTTTACATCAACAATTTTATTCTTTTTATAAACAAATTCTTGATCTAGTAAATAATAATTATTCCCATCAAACATTAAACTATAATCTTTTTTATAGTTTTCAAAAAAGTCGCAAGCAAACAAATCAATTGGATTTTTCTTTAACGTTTCAATATCATCGATTTTATAATTTTTGCCAAAACTAAAATAAAAATATTGATTTGCAATTTTAAGCTGGTTTTTAGAATTTTCAACATAAATCATAGATGTTTGAGCACTTTTTTCATTAAAAAGTGTTAAAATTGCGTTTTTTATAAAAATACAATCTTCCTCGTTTTCACCTTTAAACAAATCATCAAGCAAAATCAATTGAGGCTTTTTAATGAAGCACCTTACAAGCGTAAACACCTTTTGCTTTGCGCTGGAAAGTTTTTTCATTTTGGTGTTTAATGGTTCATTAATACCAAATTTATTCAAAACTGAAACAGCAATATTTTCATCAAAAGGTTTGTTTATCACATCAAACAAAAACTTCAAATTTTGGTAAATTGTCTTATTAAAAAATATTACAGGATCAGACGGAATATAAGAAAAATTTCTTTCTTCAAGAGAAATTAACTCTGCATTTTTCTTGTCAAAAAACATAGTGCCGGCATATTGTTTTTCAAGACCAGAGATAATTCGAAGAAGACTTGTTTTCCCCGCTCCTTCACCACCAAGTAAAGCAAGATTTTCACCACCATTAAGCTCACATGAAAAATCAACCACAGAAAGCGGTCTTTTAATATATCCAAAAGAAAGATGATTGATTAATAGTATCATAACCATATTTTACACTATTTTTCTGAATTTGAAAATCTTTTTTTGAATATAGTTTAACATGAACAAAAATCTGTTTATTTCATTGCTTTCAACATTATTAATATTGAATATTGTGCTTATATCAACACTTTTCTTTTCGCTTGGTCAAAAATCAAACTCAAAACCAATCTTTAAAGCATTTCAAAATGCAACAATGCAAATTAATGTTGTTGAAGAATCTTCACTTAAACCAATTGATAATGCAACCGTATGCATCGTTGAAGCAAGACACTATGAAAACACAAACAAATATGGCAGAACCGGTTTTATGTCGGGTCCAATCATCAAGACAAACAACTATTCATTATCAAACATTCCAGACTATGGATCTCTTACAATTTTGATTTATAAAACTGGATATTCAGACAACTTGACATTCAATTTTCACATTATGCCAAAAACCATAAGTGTTGGACTTACAATAAGGCTTCACCCAATAATTAACAAAGAAGATTTAGAGCCAACAATAAATGGAATATGCCCAGACCCTGGGTTTTGTAAAAATTTGATAAAACTATACAAAAAAAATTTTTAAGGCATTATTTTAGTAGATTAATTTGAAAGATATGTGATATAATCCTTATATCAATTAAGGAGGAATTTATTATGAAAATTGATATTTTAGAAAGAGGCTATAAAGCAAAAGATAAACTTAAAGACCTTATTGAGAAAAAAGTTAATCGTTTTGAAAAATATGTTGGCGAAGATGCTTCATGCAAAGTTGTTTTATCTTCAAGAAATGATAACAGCTATAAAATGGAAGTTACTCTTACAGCAAAAAATCTTTTTGTAAGAAGTGAAGTTGAATCTGACAATATGTATGTTAATATTGACACTTGCTTGTCAAAAATTGAAAGACAAATTGTTAAAAATACTGGCAAATACAAAAATAAATTTAGCCGTGATTTAACTATGCCATTTGAATTCATTGACCCTGCTGAACTTTTGTTCTTTGATGAACTTCCAAAATTCAGAAAACCTGTAATTTCAAAACGTAAACATTATGACCTTCACCCAATGAGCGAAGCAGAAGCAATGGAACAACTTGACCTTGTTGACCATGATTTCTATGTTTTCTTGAACGAAAAAACTCAAAAAGTTAGTGTTCTCTATCGCCGTGGTGATGAAGACTATGGTGTTATTGAAACAAACATCTAATCAGTTTTAATAATAAAAAAAAATAAAGCCCACAAAAATGTTGGCTTTATTTTTTTTGAATTCTTCCCTTTTATTTATATATAAAAGAGCTCTAAAATTGAGCTCTTTTATTTTATAATGTTTATTTATCTTCTTTTCCAAAAATAAACTTTCCATCTTTGAAACTTACAACAACTTTGTCGCCATCGTTAATGTTGCCCATCAAGATTTCT
>USJH01000046.1 GCA_900554955.1 uncultured Clostridia bacterium
AAACTCGGCCATGTGCCACAAGGTAGCTTTAAAGGAGCTGGCTACTGTCTTTCCACTTCGGTGTGTTATGACAAAAAATGATGTGCAACACATTTTTTTAAAAATCAAGCCTAGACGATTGTCCAGGCTTTTTGTTTGCATTTTTCAAAACTACAAGCTTAATTTCTCTATTCTAAAATAAAAAGCCAGGCAAAAGCCTGGCTTAAAATTTGTTTAATTATTTTTTTGCGTTTTCGATATATTTCACCAAATCTCCAACTGTAACAATTTCAGGAATTGCTTCATCTGGGATAGAAATGTTGAATTCATCTTCAAGACTCATTAAACAAGATCAAGTGAGTCTGCACCAAGATCAGATGCAATGTTTGTGCTTGGAGTGATTTTAGCTTTGTCAACTCTAAGAGTGTTAGCCAAAATTTCAACAACCTTATTTTCTACCATAATACCCTCCAAATTTAATTATGCTATAATTATAACTTTCTTTGCCAACAATGGCAAGTATTTTGAAAAATTTTATCTATACCAGTCTTGACTGTCTGCAGCAACTGAATTTTTGATTTTAAGGTTTAATGTTTTTTCAACATTTCCACGTTTGATTTTGAAAGCCACGGTGTCTCCAACTGAAAGGTTGAATATGTGATCTTCCAAACTATAAAGGTTTCTCATTGAAACATCGGTTGTTTCACCATATGAGAATGAAACAATTTCATCACCAACTTCAAAACCTGCAAGTTCACCAGCAGAGCCTTCTGTGATTTCTTTAACCAAAATTGTTTGCTTTGGGAGAAGTTTTCCATTCACCTTTTCATAAACAATGTTTGTGTTCTGAATTGCAAATGAAAGACCTGTTTGTGCTTTAAGTGGACGTTGATTTTTAAGCATGTTCATTGCAAGTGAATATGCAACGTCAATTGGAATTGCAAAAGCAATATTATCAATATAACTTCCCTTTGATGGGTCATCATTTTTCTTTGCATTGACAATTCCAATAAGTTTGCCTTCTGCATTGAAAAGACCACCGCCACTGTTTCCGCCATTGATTGGAGCTGAAGTTTTCAAAAGTCTGTTATATACCCCATCAACATTAACAAGGTTGATTGTTTTGCTGATTTCACCGCTAGTAACACTAAGCCCTGTTCCCTGTGGGTTTCCATATGCAATCACACCGTCACCATCACGAACAAGCGAACTGTTCCCAATTTCGCAAGGTTTGCTTGCACTTCGTTTATATTCATCACTTGAAAGTTTCAAAACTGCAATGTCATACATCTTGCTATAAGCAGTCGTATATACAAGTGAAGCTTTAACCGGATTGAAAGAATCTGACATTAAAACCCAAATGTTTGAAACATTGTTTTTAACAACATGGTAACATGTCAAAATATAACAAGTTCCAGATTCTTTATCACCATCAATAATAATTCCAGAACCACGATTTGTTAAAGAATAAAATGTGTTTGCATCAACTGAAGAAATTGATCCAGTGTGAATTGCAACAACAGAAGATTTTGTTTTATCTGCAACGGCTGAAACATCAAGTGTTCCATCGGTTGAAATGTTAAAAATATTTGTTTCAGGGGGGTTGCTATTTTTTGAAAGGTTTATAACCAAGCCACAAAGCACAACATTAAGCACAACAAGAAGACAAACAACAATTGAAAGAAGTTTAGATGGCGGAGCTTTTTGCTCTGGTTTTCTTCTTTTGTTGGTATTTGTTTGCCTATAAATTGGTTGGCTATCATATGGAATTTTATCTATGTTGTCTTGTGCGTCAAGGTTATATTTCACTTCCGTTTTCCCCTTAATACTATTTTACACCAATTTTACGTGATTTTACAAGCGAAATTACAAGAGAAATGATAAAACCTAAGATAAAACACCCCAAAGTTGCCCACAAAAAGATCTTAAGAGGCATTTTATCGTCTTTTGTGCTGTTTTTTATTGCATTTATCGTTAAAGTTGTTGAATATTCTTGATTTTCGGTTGTAACTCTTTTCCCCGTCACTTTTGCTTTTAAAGTGAATTTGCCAGTTTTTTTAGCCTTAACATAAACTGTTCCGTCAGTGTCTTTTATAAGTTCAAGACAATTTTCATCATATTCAAATGAAACATCTGACACACTTGTAAATTTTGATGATGTTGAAACATTAATTTTTGAAAGCACATTAACTTTAATTTTCAAACTTGATCTGTCAAAATATATCGCATTAAGTTTGTTTGCACCAATGGTTAAATATGCACTTAAAATAACGTTTGAAACATCATTTTTTGTTTCAAAACAGCGATAAAAAATTGTATAGCTTCCTTCACGTTCAAAAGTGATTTTTTCACCAAATGATGCCTGTGTCACTTTACCTGAAGGGTCCATTACTGAAACTCTCCATTTCAAATTTGTTGAAGTTTTAAGAGCTTCACTTTTTAAATCTCGTGTGCCTTGCCAAGCATAGACAATTGCGTTTTGCTCGGTTGGAAGTGTAAGTGAATCACCAACACAAAGCCCATCAATAAGCGCTTTTTCAAAATAAAATGCTTTGCAAATTGTATAGGCTTGTTTTTTTGTTTCAACGTTTTTAGTTTGATCCAGTTTTTCAATTGAAACATCATAGAAAAGAAGTGTTGAAACTTCAGAATCTTCATTCTCAGAATAATATGAAATAACAAGTTTTGTTGGAGCTGGAAGAATTTCCGAAGTGATTGTTGAATAACCTTCAAATCTGGCAAATGGAATCATAATTTTTGTCCAGCCATATGGGGTTTCTTCGTCATAGTCAGACCTTTTCACAATGTCACGAAGTGTGCTTTGAGACACTGAAAATGCCATATTTTTCCCACCTTCAAGCTCAAGTGTAAAACTAAGCCCATGAAGTTTAACTCCATCAAAATATATCCACATTGAAAGAGCCATTTCCCCATTGTTTTCAATGTTTGTCTGTCTGTCAACCAAAACATATGAATCTTTAAAACGCTTAAACTCGTCTGTTTCAAATTTGAAAGAAGAACCACCCATTCTTTTATCTTTATCAAAATCAAAAGGAGTGAAAGGAATAAGATTGTCATTTTTAATGTTATATTTTGTTTCGGTTTCACCTGGAACACTGTTATAGTTTGAAGGAACAAGACTATATTTCACATTTTCGATTTCTTCAGCAAAAACATTTTGCATAGGGAAAGTTGGCATTGCCAAAAAACAAAACAACACCGCAAGCATAACCATGAAAATTTTAAAACAATTTCTTTTCAATTTTCTTTCTTAATCCTATTTTTATTTAACTTTTATATCATTTGTTTGGCGTTAGTTACTGATATGCCACAAAACACACATACTCAATATCTTACTAAACCATTAGCTTACAACGCATCAAATAATTGCAACACCACACTAGTTTGAAAACGAACAGTAACAGATTTGCTTAGATTTTCGAATTTAAAGGTTTAAACAAGGTTCTTGATAGTATCTTGCGTTACATCAAGGTTCTTGTTTGAAGCTTTAAAACGAAAAGATGAGCAAAGATGTGGTTACAAGCTCCGGCGGTTCGGTAGAGAGCCGGAACTATATATTTGGTATCTGCCAATCTATCTCTTTTCTTCCATGTTCTTTCAAAAATTCATTGGTTTTTGAAAAATGTTTGCACCCAAAGAATCCGTTATATGCTGAAAGTGGACTTGGGTGAGCAGCATATAAAATTAAATGGTTTTTATTTGTGATAAGCGGAATTTTTGCTTTTGCATTTGCTCCCCACAAAATGAAAACAACAGGGTCTTTTTTCTCATTAACTTTTCGAATAATTTCATCTGTAAAGGTTTGCCAACCAAACTTTGCATGTGAATTTGGCAAGCCTTCACGAACAGTTAAAACCGTGTTTAAAAGCAAAACACCCTGCTTTGCCCACGACACCAAGCAACCATGATTCGGAATTGTTGTGTGAACATCTGCTTGCATTTCTTTAAAAATATTTTTAAGCGATGGCGGAACATCAACACCAGGCATAACTGAAAAACAAAGCCCATGTGCCTGACCCGGTCCATGATATGGATCTTGCCCAAGCAAAACAACCTTCACATCGTTATAGTCGCAAAGTTTAAGGCTTGAAAAAACTTTTTCTCTTGGTGGATAAACCTTATATTTGTCATATTCTTCATCAACTTTTTTTATAAGTTCTTTGAAATATGGTTTTTCGAACTCATCTTCAAGAACTTGATCCCACGAATTATTAAAAAATTTCATTTGACTTTTTCCTTTGAAACAAGTTTAACACAATCACACATTTTTAAGCAAATAAAATTGGAAGTTTTTTATATAATAAAAAAAGTCTGTTTTTCCATGCAAAACAATGCAAATAAAAAAACAAACTTAAAAAATCAGTCAATATCTAAAAACCAAACATATTCATCAAGATAAAGAAAACGAATTTGCCCCCTTATTTTAACCTGAAAACGAAGTGCAAAACCACCGCTTTTAGATGGTGCTGGCCGAACATCTAAAATGCGATCAATCTCATATTCTTTGTCATTTTCCCACACAATAGAAAGTGGCAAAATTTCACCAGTTTCTTTCATTAGAGCTTTAACTTTTATATTTTTTCGCACAAAATCAATCATGCCTAAAACACCCATATTTTATACTCTTTTTTACAATTAAACTATTTTTTCTCTTTATATGGAGCAGTTTTAAAAGGAATTGCATGTGCAACATCGCTTGAAAGCGAACCAGGGTCGCCCTTAATGTTTAAATTAAGCATGTGCTCATCTTTAAAAATCACTGCTTTGTTAATGATTTTCCTTCCATATTTTTCACGCATTTGTTCAACCACATTTTCAAGTTTAACAAGTTTATCTTTCTTTTTCTCGTCATCAAAAAGTGCAAGTTGTTTGTGCTCAGTGAAATCGCTCACACTGATTCCGAGAAGACGAACCAAACCATTCTCCCACGAAAAATGTTTTTTAAAAAGATCAAAAGCAGTTTCCGCAATTTCGCTTGAAAGACTCATTGGAGTTTGTGCTTTTGTCATTCTTGAAACAGTTTCAAGTTTGTCATTCGTAACGACAAGTGAAAGGCTTCTTGCACATTTAAACCCCGCATTTTTCATTCGTGCACAAACACTTTCAGCAAGCAAAATTAAAAGCGAATAGACATCTTCATCAGTCTTAATGTCACGATAATATGTGATGCTGTTGCCAATTGATTTCAGTTCGTCCCACTCATCATATTTTCTCACTTCATCAATATCTTGCCCACGAGCATATGAAAGCAAAACTTCACCCCACTTTCCAAGCTTGCTGACAAGAATTGGTTTTGAAAAAGTTGCAAGTTCCCCAATTGTGTTAATGTTTAGTTTTTCAAGTTTTTCTTTTGTTGCTTTGCCAACATAAAGAAGATCACTTGCTGGAAGCCCCCAAACAAGTTTTTTGAAATTGTCTTTAGAAATAACAGTAACGGCATCAGGCTTTTTCATGTCTGATCCAAGTTTCGCAAAAACCTTGTTGAAAGAAACACCAATTGAAACTGTAAGCCCAGTTTCTTCTTTAACACGTTTGCGAATTTCTTCGGCAATTTTAAAGCCATCTCCCCCACAAACTATAGAATCTGAAACATCGAGCCATGCTTCATCAATTCCGAAGGGCTCCACATGATCAGTATATTCAAGATAGATTTTTCGAACAGCTCTGGAATATTTCAAATATAGGTCATGCCTTGCTTCAACGCAAACAAGATTTGGACAAAGTTTTCTTGCTTCAAACAAAACCATTCCAGTTTTAACCCCAGCCTTTTTCGCAATCATGTTTTTAGCAAGAATAATGCCATGGCGGTCTTCTGTTTTTCCACACACAACCAAAGGTTGCCCCACATATTCAGGGTGATAAAGGCACTCTACTGAAGCATAAAAATTATTTAAATCTGAATGTAATATTGTTCTCATGGTTTTATTATATATCAAACAAATGTTCGAATGCAACTATTTTTTTCAAATATCTTAAATTTTCTATATGGTTTAAACAAAACATAAAAATTTATAAAAATGAACGATATTTTTATTTTTTTACAGTGAAAATGATTTTTCTTTTTAAAATTCATGTGTTATAATAGCAATATAAACCTTAGGGAGAGACAATATGGAAAAATATGTATCACAATCTTTCGACAAAAACTATGCAGCTGCTTGGAGTGCAGACCAAGGTGCTTTTTCATATCAACTTGCAAACAACCTTGTTGCTTATTTAAAGAAAAACAACTTGACTGTTAAATCTTGTCTTGATGTTTGCTGTGGAACTGGTGAATTTTTAAATTATCTTTCAAAACAAGGAATTGCTGGTGCAGGAACAGAAGTTGCAAAAAGCATGATCGAATTTTCTTCTGCTAAATATCCAACAATGAACTTTACTTATACAAAAGAAATTTTCGATTTCAAACCAAAGGCAAAATTTGATCTTGTAACCTGCAACCATGACGTTATCAACATGATTGAAAAATTCTCTGGTTGGCAAGAAATGTTTAAAAATGCACACGCATGCCTTTCAAAAAACGGAATTTTCATGTTTGACTATTATACAAAAAACAAACTAGAAAACTGGAATGAAGTTTCTTTTGAAGAAAGCGACACAATTGATCACGTTCGCTCAATCAAAAAAGGAATGGACAACAAATGCATCATTAATGAAGTTTACTATATGAAAAATAATGAAGGTCTCTATGCAAAAACTTTTGACATTGTTGTTGATGCATATTTTGAGAATAACGAAATTGTAAATGCTTTGAAAAAAGCAGGTTTCAAAACTGTTGAACTTTGCGATTTCTCTCTTGCACCTGTTCCAAATGCAGATGCAAGGAATCGTGTTCACGTTATTGCTAAAAAATAATAAAACAAACCACCAACTCCGGTGGTTTTCTTTTGCACATTTTTCACTATATAGCAAAAAAATCTTCATGAAAAATATTAAATAAATCAAAAAAATAAGCATAAAAAAGATAGCAAATTGTTTTGCTATCTTTTTTTGTTATTCTTCTTCCCCACTGATTTGGGTTTTAAGTTTAATTTTGTTTTTCTTTGGATCGAACCATTTTTTGTCTTCAATATAAAGGTCAACGTCTTCCGCTGTCACATTATAAAGTTTTGTGCGAGCAATTTCAAGATTTCCAGAACTTCCATTGTTGTTTCCTGAAATGAAATTTCTTGTTGAACCATCATGGTTAATCAATGTTGCATTTGTTTCGAATTGAAGCATACCATTATCATAATCTTCTGGAAGAATAAGTTCTTGTGGGAAGTTCACTTGCAAATATCGTGCCATATTAGGAGCATTATCATTTGGAACAACTGCAAGCCCACGGAAATCCGCATAGTATATTGCTCCACCTGTTTCAATATAGTCACCAAAACCACCAGCAGCCTCAAAACTTTCGTCAAGATAAATCGGACTTGTATAGCTAACAAAAGCTAAAAATACATCATCTGTAGATACACCACTAAATTTGCTTGTGAAGTCGTCTGTAACTCTAACTAAACACAAATATACTCCAGGCGCAATTTGACCATATTCGTGTTGGAAAATATAGTCGGCATATTGCTCTGGCGAAATTGTAGAAAAGACTGCAAAGCCTTTAATTTCACCCATTTCGCTTTCTGAAATATTGCCTCTTAAAACTGTGTTTAAATTAAGGTTTCCGATAACACCTTCACCAGATGAAGCAACTCCACCAAAACCTGTTGATGAAATAGTACCCTGTCCCATCGTAACAAAATTTACAACGCGATGGGAAAGAAGTGGAGCAGCCGAATAATTAATGATAACATTTTCAACCGTGTCTGGAAGTCTGAAAGAAAATGTTGTAAGCGAAGTGTCAAGACCACGAAGGTCAAGAGTTATAAGATATGGCAAAATTTCCGAAAGTTTCATAAAGAACATAGAATCGAAATAATACCATTGGTCAAAACCGATTGTTCCACTATTATTCATGATTCCCAAAATCCACTGATCACCGCCAAGAAGAGAAACATAATCTGAACCAACATAAGACAATACCGCAACTTCCATGTTTCCAACTGTTCCTATTTGTTGTTCAACTTGATAATCATAATATGTTTCACCAGAAACAATGGCAAATTTTGTGACATCTTCAGCAGTAAATGTGTTTGAACTTTCAGAATTGAAAAT
>USJH01000047.1 GCA_900554955.1 uncultured Clostridia bacterium
CTTGATAGTATCTGGTGTTACATCAAGGTTCTTGTTTGAAACTTTAAACCGAAAAGATGAATAAAGATGCGATGACAAGTCTCGCCGGTTTGTAAGAGAGTCTGAACTAAATATTGTAAAAATTTGAAAAATATTTTAAGTCGATTGACAATTCACTTATTTTCACATAAAATAAACCTTGTAAAAAATTTTTAAGGAATGAAAAAGTGGATAGATTTGAATTTGAATTTTTAAAGTCTATGATTTTAGGGAAAGATGATCTTAACTATGAAAATGTTTCGTCAATTTACGAAATGTTAAAAAGCAAGTTCGGATTTGCAATTTTTGATGCTTTTGAAATTTTCAAAAAGTGCCCAGAGCTTTGCACTGCTTCGGCATCATCGATTGAAAAAAATCTTTCTGATCTTGAAAAGAGTTTTTCTCTTGGTTCAAGACAATTCAGATTTCTTGTTTTAAAGTTCCCTTTTGTTCTTCTTTTAAACAATGTTTTAGTTGAATATAAAATAAATTTGCTTTCAACGGTATTTGCAGTGTCGAAAAGTGAAGCACTTGATAAAATGCTTGTGGTTCCAAACCTTTTGTTTATAAGCAAGGTTGAAATTAAAAATGTGACAGCAATGCTCGCAGAACTTCTTGACGAATTTGGTGAAGGTGTCAGACGACTTGTTCGCACATGCCCATTTCTCTTGTTTTCAAAACGTGAGCACATTAAAGGTTTGAAAAAAATTATGTTTTATGATTTTTCTTTTTCAGAAAAGCAAACTCAAATCATTTTCAAAACATGTCCAGACCTTATGCTTAAAACCGAGCAAGAGCTTAAAAATATTTATGAGTTTTATTATCCCCGCTATTTTGTTAAACGTGATTTCAAAGAAATGGTTCCAATATGTCCAGAGTTTATGACAATGCCTTTTTCACTTTTCAGCGAGCGACTTAAAGTTTTGCAAAACAGTCTTGGAACAAGCGAAAAAGAAGCTTTGTCTTTTGCAAGAAAATGTCCAAATATTTTGTTATATAATCCAAAAACAAAAATCGAAGGTTTTAAAAAATTCGGAATAAATCTTGAGTTTCTGAAAATTCACCCAAATATTTGTGTGAGCCATGAGTTCTCTATCCCACTAAAATTTGTGCTTGCAAGAATTCTTGGTCTTGAAAGTGAATTTGAAAAACTTTGCGAAGTTGACACCAGGACAATAATTTCAAGATTCTTGTTCATGCAATCAAAAAAAATCTATACACACGAAGATCTTTTGCTTTCTGAAGAAGAGTTTTTTAAAAAATATCATGTAACGTCACACGTGCTTAAGATTTGCTATATTGTTTCAGATGGTGATCTTCAGAAAATTTGCAAATATTATGTTGACCTTAAGGGCAAGCTTCCAATGTGGTCAGACATTGTTTTTCCAGAAGTTAAAGATGTTGAAAGATTTTTAAAAGAAAAACTTTGTGAGTCATATTCTTGCCCAATGTTTGAAGTTCTTCATGAAAAATATCTACTTTCAAAAAAACAATATGACGTTATTGTGACACTAAGGTCGCTTTATCTTGACAAAGATGAATGCATATATCTTCTTTCAAAATGTAATGACTTTGCAACATGCGGTGCAAAAAATATTATTAATTCTGTGAACTTTTTCAGAAAACAAGGTTTTTCTTTGGAAGAAATTATTCATTTACTTTTGACAAAACCGACACTTTTCACCTATTTCATTTCTGATCTTGACGAACTATATAAAAACACAATTGCTTTCTATAATTGTTCTGCAAAAGATGCAGTTTCCTATATTTGCTAAAATAAAAAAACACCAATCGATTTGAATGGTGTTTTTATTATGCTTGTTAATTTCGCCTTTATGAATTTTTCTCTGTGTCAATCTTTTCGTCCCAATGAAGTTTTTGATATTGGTGGCGAAGAGTAACAATGCGCTTAATGTTGAGTTTTCTCATTGCAAAAACTTCCCCGCCATTAATTGCAATTTTTCTATACATTGCTTTCCAGATTGAATATCCTTGAATATCGTTTGTAACAATTGCAAGGCTGTTTAAAACCATAAGCAAAATTGAATAGTCAAAACTTCCTGTTTTTGCACTTGCGATTATAACTTCAACCCACATGAGTGTTGAAAGAATTCCAGCAACAAGTGAGAAAAGATAATTTTCCTTGTAACGAAGTCCTGACAAGATTTTTGCAAAAACAGTAAGTGTTAAAACAGCAGTGCTAAAAATCAATGCATTCGTGTTGATTGCTTTAAGTCCAAAGAAGAAACCAACATATAAAACAGCCATTGCAAGAGAAATCCAGATATAACTTTTAGGTTTAAGTTTTTTGATTGTAACGGTGTTGTCTTTGTCTGAATCCGATTCATATTTTTTCTTTTTCTGTTCTTTCAAACTTTTTGTCCAACTGATAATTGAAAAAATGTTAAGAGGAATGTTTAGTGCACACATCTTAATAATTTCACCATAAAGTCCAGAAACATAACAAATATAAATATACATGAAGCATTCGATCAGTCCGATATATATTCCAACAATTTTTCCACGAGATACAAGGTCAATATTTATCATTAAAATTATAAGGTCTGCAACATTGAACCATGCTTGCCAGTTTCTGAAATCAAGACCAAGACAAACACAAGCTAAAACACTGAACACGACATACCAAACAATTCTGAATTTACTTTCTTTTTGAAGTGCACGAAGAACGTCAATTCGGTTCGCACCAATCGAACCATATGAAAGCTTCATGTTTGCAAAATTATGAACACCTTCGGTTGCAGTAACCTTCCCTCGAATTAGTTTTTGGCTATAGGTGTTGTTGTCATCATAATAGTTTTTAGAGTTCATTTCCTTTCTTCCTTAAGTTATTTTTTGCATGTGATAATTTATATCAATATGTTTTCTAAGTCAAATGTTTGGTGAATTTTTTGTTTGATTTTTATATTTCGTCTTAATGCTTTTTATTTGTTTGGTTGTGTTGCTTTATGTTAACTTATTGTCAAAAAAGTGCAAAAATGGTGTAAAAAATGTGAAAAACATATAATATTTCAATGTTTTGAATGTTTTTTTGCGTTTTTTATTTGATAAGTTTTGTGAGTTCATCTTTATAATATATGTTAAGTTTGTGCATTGCACGTGTGCAAACAACATATAAAAGTTTTTTGTGTTCTTGTGGATAATTTTTGTTATTTGCATTATAAACAAGAGCAACATCAAATTCTAGACCCTTTGCAAGATATGATGGAATGATCATGATTTTGTCAGATGAGAATACTTTGTCTTTGCCTGTAACAACTTTAAAGTTGCTTGATTTTTTGTTGCCTTCAAGCATGGTTTTAAGTTTGTTTGCTTCGGCTTGTGTTTTTGTTATGATTGCAATTGTGTTATAATATTTTTTAAGTTCAAGTGCATCTGTGAAAACTTTGCTTCTGTTTTCGTCTGGAAGGTCTTTAATGATGCTTACTTCATCGCCATGTCTGTCAATTTGGTTATACATGTTTGTGTCGCCAATAATGTGTTTTGCAAACATGTTAATTTCATAGGTGCTTCGATATGTTTTTGTGAGATAGTTCATGTCATAGCGAACACCTTGTCTGTCTTCTTTTAAAACATTGATGATTGATTCATAATTTTGATATGATGCAAATGGTGTGATGTTTTGGTTAATGTCGCCAAGAATTGTGATTTTTGCATTTCTAAACAAGTGAGCCAAAATTTTATATTGCATGATTGTATAATCTTGTGCTTCATCAACAACAAGATATTTGATTTGATTTTGATTTGCACAGCCATGAATTCTGTCTTTCATATACATATATCCAGAAACATCTTCAAATGGAATTGTGTTTTTCAAAAGCATGTTTTGAGTGTTTGTGAAAATGTCATGAAGCTCTTTAATGCTAAGTCTGTTTTGTAATGGTGTTCCAGTTGTGTTATAAATTTCTTCAACCAATTTTATAAATCTGTCTTCATCTGAATAAAGGTCAATAAAAATATTTTTAACTTTAATTTTTTCAAGGTTTGCTGAAAGTGCTTTTTTAATTTTTGCAACTGCCCCAGCATTCTTTGCTCCAAGCTTGATTGTTGCATGAAGTCCAATTTTTTCAACAAGCTTTCTTCCCTGTGCATATATGCTTATTCCAGATTCTTCAAGCTCGCTTGCAAGTTTTTCAAGATATGCTTTTTCAATTAAAACTTTCCCGTCTGAAATAATATCGGTAATGCCAAGAATTTCGTTTCGTTTAAGGTTGATAAAGTTCTCTATAAGGTTGATATATGTTGCACCGAATTTTAACATTATGCTGTTATATCCAAGTGTGTGTGGCTTGTCATTAATGTTTTCACTGTAAAATGTTTCATATAGATCATTCATTGTGCCTTTAATCTTGAAGTCAACATGACTTTTGATAAAGTCCATGAAGGTTGTTTGATAAACGTTGTCCTCTCCAATTTCTGGAAGAACATTTGAAATATAGTTTGAAAAAATATCGTTTGGAGAAATAATCAAAATGTTGCTGTTGTTGATTTTTGATCTCTCGGCATAAAGAAGATATGCGATCTTGTGCATTGCAACAGAAGTTTTTCCACTTCCTGCAGGACCTTGAACAACAAGAATGTCAACATCATTTTTACGGATAACACGGTTTTGTTCTTTTTGAATTGTGTTGACAATGTTTTTCATTTTATCAGATGCCTTTCCCGAAAGCATTTGTTTTAACACATCATCAATAACTTGCATGTCTGTATCAAAAATTTGAACAATCTCTTCCCCTTCAATTTTATATTGACGTTTAAGAGTGATTTTTCCTTTAATAACATTTCCATCTGGAGTTGTATATGATGCTTCACCAAGTTCATAATCATAGAACATGCTTGCAATTGGGCTTCGCCAGTCATAAACATAAAAATCGGTTCCATCATCAAGAGTGGCGATTCCTATATAAATTGGAAAATTGTCTCCTTCGGTCTCAAAGTCTATTCGTGCGAAATAGGCACTTTTGATCATTCTTAAATAGCTTCGAACTTTTGATGTAGAGTTGATTGCAACAATGCTTTGAACTTCAACATTCATCATATTGATAGACCAATAGTTAAGGTCGGCAACATTGTCTGGATCCCATGCATATTTAAGGTCACGTTTAATGTCTTTTGCATAGTCATCTATCTTTACATTTGCTTTTTCAATTTCTTTGTCAAGAACATAAAGCACCGCTTTAAGATAGTCTTTTTCTTTTTTAAGTTCTTTTTCATTAATCATATTTTTCGCATCTCCTTTGTTGAAATTGATGTTTTATAATGGTTTTTTAAGGGTTTACATTGAGATTTTGCGTTTTTTATTTAATGTGACGTTTTTTATTCTCTGGCAAAACAATCGATTTTTCCGATCCGTTTTGACTTGGAATATAGTAAACGTGGTCTTTAATTTCTGTTGGAAGATATTGTTGATCTACATATCCGCCATATGAGTGTGGATATTTATATGCTTCTCTTTTTTCGTTTGCATAGTTATAATTTTTAAGATGGTCTGGAACTGCTCCGTTAAATGTTTTTTCAACATCTTCATCTGCAAGACCCATTGCTGTTACAACACTGTTAGATTTTGGACTCATGCAAACATATATGATTGCATGTGAAAGCGGAATTAATCCTTCAGGTATTCCCATTTCTTTTACAGCTTGCATTGCAGAAACGCTTACAACAAGTGCTTGTGAATTTGCAAGCCCAACATCTTCTGATGAGTGTGCGATAAGTCGTCTTGCAATGATAAGTGGATCAATGCCTGCCTTTATCATTCTTCTGCTCCAGTATAGTGCTGCATCTGCATCGCTTCCACGAAGTGATTTGCAAAAAGCTGAAAGCATGTCATAAAAAATGTCGGTGTCCAGTGAAAGGTTTCTTCCTGTTGTGCATTCTTTTGCAATGTTAATGTCAATCGAAATTTTTCCTTTGACAGGCTTAGTTGAAAGAACTGCAAGTTCAAGGTTTCCAAGTGCAACTCTTGCATCTCCACCGCTTGTTAAGATGAAATGGTCTAAGGCTTCTTTAGAAAGCGAAATATCAAGTTCGCCAAATCCACGTTCTTTGTCTTTAAGTGCTCTTTCAATAACTTTAGAAATGTCTTGTTTTGTAAGTGGTTTAAATTCAAAAATTCGACATCTTGAAACAATCGCCCTTGTCATTGAAACATATGGGTTTTCGGTTGTGGATCCAATGAAAATAATATATCCTTTTTCAATTGCTTCAAGAACTGCATCTGATTGAGCTTTACTCCAACGGTGGCATTCATCAAGCATTAAATATGTTTTCTTTCCATATAGCTCAAGATTAGTTTTTGCTTCTTCAATAACTTTTTTTGCATCGGCAACGCCGCTTGTAACGGCATTTAAAACTCTAAATTCCGAACCTGTCGTGTTTGCAACAATCGATGCAAGTGTTGTTTTTCCGGTTCCTGGTGGGCCATAAAAAATGCAACTTCCAAGACGGTCAACTTCAATTGCACGACGAAGCAAACTGCCTTTTTTTGCAAGATGAGATTGACCAACAAATTCGTCAAGAGTTCTAGGTCTCATTCTTTCAGCAAGTGGTGCATTTTTGCTTAGATTTTCATAAAACAAATTCATGCCTACTTCTCCTTTATAATGTTTAAGTATATCACATTATTGAGCTGCATGCAAAACCTTTTTAATAATTTAAATATTATATATTTAACCATTAAATCGTAAAAACAAAATGAAAAGACCTTGAACAATGATTACAAGGTCTTTTGAAGAAGTCTTATATATCTATAAATTATTTTTTGCTTATAGCAAATTGTGTCTAGTTCTGAAATGACAAGGCTTGTAGCCTGCTCTATATCGTGTTTGCTTCTAAGAAGAATTTTTGAAGCTGATTTGTTGAGAAGATATGTTCCATATATACTTGCTGGTGATGAGTTTTTTCTTAATCGTTTAATGTGTTTTGATTTTAAAACTTGTTTTTTGATTTTGAAAATTTCATTTTGTAAAATAACATAAAGTTTAATTAAATTTTTTATTACAAGAAAGCTTAACATTTCTGCTTCTTTTTTATAAACTTTAACAAGGGTTGACAGATTCTTAAAACATGTAAACATGTCAAATTGTTCTTCAGTTAATGTTGCTTGTGCAAATGAAGCAGCAACTGTTTCAATTATGCATTCATTATTAATGCTTCGGAATTTCTGATTTATGTTATTGATTTTATTATCAATTATGTTTGATAGTTTTGGAATTTCTTTTGAAAATTTGTTGTTAATTTGTTCAGCATATGTTTGTTTTTTCTGGATAAGATTTTTTGTTTCGAAACAAAGAAAACTTGGTTTTAATTTTTTGTAAACAATTTCTTGTTTTTGGCAATATATTTTATAATTTTGCGTTTTTGTCGGTGAATTGCCATTATATAGCGGTATTTCACATGTATTTTTTGTTAATTTGCGTTTTTTATTTTCCTGAGAAATATAACTTGCAAGAAGTTTGAAACTTATCGTTTTGCTTTTATCTTCATTTTTCAGTTTGATTATTTTTATCATTACAATAAAAATTATACATTCAAAAATGAAATATAAACATAATTTGATCATATAAAAATTATGTTCAAATTTTGCTGAAAAATACATAACACTTATTTCATGGTTTTTAGTTTAAAATTAATTATCATGTTTTTTGTTTAAATGTTATGCAATAAAAAAGCACGAACAGTTTCGTGCATAAAAAAAAGTAAAGTTAGTCTATAAGCCGAGTTCTGTTTTAGATGATCATCTATCTCGACGATTTGTTGCCAAACCGCTCATGCGATTTTGGGAGCGAGCGAGCAGCTCTATTGCCCCACATCTTGCACCACGTAGAGTTTACAGCCG
>USJH01000048.1 GCA_900554955.1 uncultured Clostridia bacterium
TTGCTGGAAAGACAGAAAACATTCGTCCTTGCATTGGTTGTCATGAAGCATGCATTAAAGAATTCATTGAAGGGGGACACCCTCAATGTGCGGTTTGTCCAACAACAACTTTTGAAACTGGGCTTCTTGATGGTCTTAAAAAGGCAAATGTTAAAAAGAAAGTTGCAGTTATCGGTGCTGGACCTGCTGGTGTGGTTTGTGCAAAAACTCTTGTTCTTCGTGGACACGATGTAACTCTTTATGAGAAAACAGACAGAGTTGGTGGAACACTTAATCCAGCTGCTGTTCCAAAAATTAAATATGAGCTTAAAAACTATGTTGACTATTTGACAAGACAAGTTGAAACTCTTAAAAAAGAATCAAATTTTAAAGCTGTGTTTGGAAAGACTGTAACCGAAGAAGAACTTGCAAAAGAAAAATTTGACGCAATCATCACTGCAACTGGAAGCAATCAGGTTGGTCTTCCAATTAAGGGCGCTGTTCAAAAACATGTTTGCACAGCTGTTGAAGCACTTTCTGACATAGAAAAAATTCAAAATGCAAAAAATATTGTTGTTATCGGTGGTGGAGACAGTGGTTGTGAACTTGCATATTTTGCAAAATATGAGCTTGG
Organism: uncultured Clostridia bacterium; assembly: GCA_900554955.1. Classification (GTDB taxonomy): domain Bacteria; phylum Bacillota; class Clostridia; order Christensenellales; family UBA1242; genus UMGS2069. The sequence continues at coordinate 614 of USJH01000048.1, forward strand.
AAAAAATGTAACAATTGTTGAAATGGCTCCAAAGCTTATGGCAAAATCTTGCACAGCAAACCGTGGACACATTTTACACTATCTTGATAAAGCAGGTGTTAAATGTTATAACTGTGCATCAGTAACTTCAATCAATGAAGACGATGTTGAGATCTTGACAAATGCAAGCAAAACTGTTCCGAACCCATATAACACATGGGAACCAGTTTTGCCAGAGAATATTCACAATCCTCTTGAGAAGAAAATTAAAACTCTTCCTAAGGCTGTTACAGTTGAGGCAGACCTTGTTGTTATCGCAGCAGGAACTGCTCCAAACAACGAACTTTATAAAACTCTTGTTGCAAAACAAACAGCTCCACTTATTTATAATGTTGGTGATAGTTTTGCACCGGGAAAAGTTTTCACAGCAGTAAAAAGTGCGTTTAATGTTGCAAAAAACATTTAAGTGATATATAATTAAAAAACATTTTGCAAATAGCATATGAAAAGGTATAAAAATGGGACTTAAAATTTACAATTCATTTACAAAACAAAAAGAAGAATTCAAATCAATCGTGCCTGGCAGAGTTGGAATGTATGTGTGTGGGCCAACAGTTTATGGTCCACCACATGTTGGGCATGCAAGAAGCTATACAAATTTTGACACTGTTTTTCGTTATCTCCAATATCTTGGCTATAAGGTTAAATATGTTCAAAATATAACCGATGTTGGACATTTGGTTGGTGATGGTGATGACGGGGAAGATAAAATTTTAAAACAAGCAAAAAAAGAACAAGTTGACCCATATGAAATTGCATATAAATATGAAACAATGTATTTTGACGCAATGGCAAAACTTAACATTTTAAAACCAAGCATTTCAGCTCGTGCAACTGGCTTCATTCCACAAATGATTGACATGGTTCAAACCCTTCTTGACAAGGGATATGCATATATTTCTAAAGATGGAAATATTTATTATCGTGTTCATAAGTTTTCTTCATATGGTCAGCTTTCAAATCGCAGGCTTGAAAATAACTTGTCTGGTGAGAGAATTGAAGTTGCAGGAGACAAGGAAAATCCAGAAGACTTTGCGCTTTGGAAAAAGGCAGACGGCGGACATTTGATGAAATGGAAATCTCCATGGGGTTGGGGCTATCCTGGTTGGCATTTGGAGTGTTCAACTCTCAGTAAATTTTTCCTTGGTGACACTTTCGATATCCACGGTGGCGGAATTGATAATATTTTTCCGCATCATGAATGTGAATGTGCTCAAAGTGAAGTTGCAAATGGTGTAAAGTTTGTTAACTATTTCATGCATAATAACCTTGTAACAGTAAATGGAACAAAAATGGGTAAATCTCTTGGAAACTTTATCACACTTGAAGATTTGTTTAAAGAGTTTGATCCACTTTATGTTCGCTATTTCATTTTGCTTTTCCACTATCGTTCGCCAATCGACTTCACAAAAGAAGCAATTAAAAATGCAGGTGAACAACTTGAAAAAATTAAAACTGCATATCAAATAATTGCAGAAGTTGCTGAAAATAAAGAATCAGAGCCAAAGAGTGGGGTTGCTAAAGAAATTTTAACAAATTTTGAAAATGCGATGAATGAAGATTTCAACACACCTCTTGCAATTTCAGAACTTTTAAGAACAATCAAACTTGCAAAACAAGTTAAAGAATCAGGCGATAAGTCTGCCGCAAGTGAACTTTTATTCGTAATGAATAAAATTGCTTTTGTTCTTGGTCTTGATTTTTCTAAAAAAGTTGAAGAGAAAGATTCTGGTGAAAGTGAAAAACTTCTTGAAATCATTTCTGATGTTCGAAACAAACTTAGAAGTGAAAAGAACTATCAAATGAGTGACTATATCCGTGATCGACTTGCTGAAAGCGGTGTTGTTGTAAACGACAAAAAAATCTAATACAAAACAAAAGGGCAAATTTGAAAACATGGTCAAAATTTGTCCTTTTCTTTGTTTTTTGTTTGCTTGCTATTGACTTTTTGATAGGGTTTGATATAATAATTGAGTTTAAGAAATTTATTATTAAAGGTGAGTTATGGAAAAAATTTATAGAGTTGTTTGTGGTGCAAAATATTTGCCACGCAAAATCGTTAAAACAATTTTTACACCAGATGTTGCTTCTGGATATATAAAAAATGCGAAACTTGATCCACGAGTTCCGGTTACAATTACAAGTGAAGTTGTAAATCGTTTCCGTCCATATATCTATGTTCAAGGAAAAGATGTTGCAAATTCAATTTGCAACTGGCTTAACACAAATAATGGAGAAATGAAATATTCAGTTTGTGCAAGCGATGCTGGATATGATGATGCTCTTTATTATCTTGAAAACGATGTTGAACTTAATTTTGTATATCAAAGAACCTTTGGGCTTGATATTGACAAATTGTCAAGAATTCCGCTTTTCTATACAGCAGAAGGATATTTAAGTTTGGCTGTTGAGTGTCTTGATAAAGATAAATGGAAATGGAAACTTGAAGGTCGTCCAACACTTGAAAATCAAGATAAAATTGACGAAATTGAAAAATAACAACAATAAAGAACTGGCAAAAGCTGGTTCTTTTTTTTGTGAAACAGATGTGTTATTTTGTTGATTTATTCAAGCAATATTGATAAAATATAATAAGGTATATAAATATGGAAAATATTATTGAAATTAAAAATCTAAACAAAAGCTTTGGTGAAGTCCATGCAGTGTCTAACCTTTCTTTTTGTGTAAAGAAAGGTGAACTTTTTGCATTTCTTGGTGTTAATGGTGCTGGAAAATCAACAACAATTTCAATCATGTGTGGAACACTTTTAAAAGATAGTGGAACGGTTGTCATTAATGGCAAAAACATTGAACATGATTTGTCAGAAATATCTAAAGATATTGGAGTTGTTTTTCAAAACTCAGTTCTGGATAAGCAGCTTTCGGTTAAAGACAATTTAATGTCTCGTGCAAGTCTTTATGGAATTTATGGGGCACAGGCGAAAGATAAAATAATGTCGCTTGCAAAACTCCTTAATTTTGAAGATTTGTTAAATCGAACACTCGGAAAACTTTCAGGCGGGCAGAAACGAAAGATTGATGTTGCAAGAGCTTTGCTTCATGATCCTAAAATTTTAATTTTAGACGAGCCAACAACGGGTCTTGATCCTCAAACTCGCAAAACTTTGTGGCACGTTATCGACACTCTTCGAAAAGAATCAGGAATGACCGTGTTTTTGACAACGCACTATATGGAAGAAACTTCCGATGCGGACTATGTTGTGATTCTTGACGGTGGAAAAATTGTTGCAGAAGGCACACCTGTAGATCTAAAAAATAAATATACTGGTGACTATATAACTCTTTATAATGCAAAAAAATCAGATGTTGAGAAACTTGGTTTGAATTTTGAAGAGATTAACGGCTCTTTCAGAATTGCTGTTAAAGACTCAAAGCAGGCAAAAGAACTTATTTTGAAAAATCCTGATCTTTTCACAGATTTTGAAATCGTGAAAGGAAAGATGGACGATGTGTTCTTGGCTGTAACTGGGAAAAATCTTGTTGGAGGTGAGGGCTGATGAAAACATTTTCAAGCATGACAAAAAGAAATGTTAAGCTATTTTTCAAAGATAAGGCAATGTTTTTCACTTCGCTTATCACACCAATGATTTTGCTTGTTTTATATATGACATTTCTTGCAAAAGTATATCGTGACAGTTTTGCAGCTGCTGTTCCTGATGGGCTTGAACTTGATGCAAAACTTGTAAATGGAATGGTTGGTGGAGAAATTTTGTCTTCAATTTTGGCGGTTTGCTGTGTTACTGTTGCTTTCTGTTCCAACCTTTTAATGGTGAATGACAAGGTGAGTGGTGCAAGAAAAGACCTTTTGATTTCACCAACAAAGAAGTCCACATTTGCATTGTCATATTATGTTGCAACGCTTTTTTCAACATTGATAATTTCTGTGGTTGCAACAGTTGCTTGTTTTGTTTATGTTGCTTGTCAGGGTTGGTATCTTTCATTTGTCGATGTGCTTCTGGTTTTCCTTGATGTTTTCTTGCTTACAATGTTTGGAACTGCATTGTCTTCATGTGTGAATGTTTTTCTTTCGACAAATGGTCAAGCAAGTGCGGTTGGAACAATTGTTTCGGCGGGCTATGGCTTCATTTGCGGGGCATATATGCCAATTTCTTCTTTTGGAACCGGGCTTCAAACAGTTCTTGGTTTTTTGCCGGGCACCTATGGAACTTCACTTTTAAGAAATCATGCACTTGCTGGGGTGTTCAGAGAAATGGCAAAACAGCATTATCCCGCAGATGTAATTGAAAAAATCAAAGATAGTGTGGATTGCAATCTCTATTTCTTTGAAAATAAAGTAAGCATTGGTGCCATGTATGGGATTTTGATTGGTTCAATTGTCCTTTTTATTGGACTTTACATATTGATAAACTATCTTAAAAATCGAAAAGGTGTGAGAAATTAATGATTAAAAATAATGAAACTCAAAAAGCAGGGTGCTATCTTGTTGATGTGAAAAATAAAAAGATTGCGCTTGTATATCGTGAAAAAAGAAATGACTGGTCTTTTCCAAAGGGTCACAGAGAAGAAGGTGAAACAATTCAAGAGTGTGCGGTTCGTGAAACGGCAGAAGAAACTAAAAGAATTGCAGAAATCGTTCCAGATATTGACCCGGTTGTGGAACGTTATGTTACACCAAGTGGCGAGCACTGTGTGTGTTATATGTTTGTCGCAATTGATAAAGGTCACAGCGATAACACTTCTTGGGATACTCATGACACCTATTTTATTGATATTGACAAGGTTGAAGAAAAACTTTCCTATGATGATTTAAAGCAGACTTGGAGAGAAGTTAAAAAACAAATTGAAAAGCTATTTTAGTTTTAGATGTCTCACATAGCAGAAAAAAACTATTGACATATCTGATGTGTAAGCATATAATGAAACTATATAAGGAGAAACAAATGACTAATATTTGCACTTTGTGGCATCGTCATATTTAAGTCATTCGCAAAGCAAGTGTGTTTTGTGAATGCTTTTTCATGTTCACAAAATGCACCAATATTTTTAGAAGATTTGTTAAAACTGTTGGTGTAAGCTGACAGTTTTTATTTTGAAATAAAAATAAAATCAATAGAACTGTCAGCAAAAACTGGCAGTTTTTTATTTATCAGCATTTAAAGAAAAAAGGAGAAAAAAATTATGTTTACAAAATTTTGGCGTCATGCTCATTTCCAGTGACATTCACAAAATGTATGTTTTGTGAGTGTTTTTGTGCATCATAAAACATACACATGGCAAAACAAAATTATTCATAATTTTAGACCCGTTTGTATGTTTAATTAATATAAACGGGTCGTTTAATTTTAAGGAGAAAAATTATGGATAATATGAAATATTTAAAAGAATTGGTGTCGATCAAAAGCTATGACACAAACGAGAATAAAGAGATTGTGGGCTATCTTGAAAAAGAATTTTCAAAAAACTCAAAAGAAGTTATAAAAGTAAAAAATGTTAAAAATGGCAAAGAAAATTTGCTTGTTGGTATAAATTGCAATTTGAAAAATGCTAAAGATGCAATTGTTCTTGCTGGACACATGGACACTGTTGTTGCAGATGAAAAAGCATATTTGACAAACCCATATGAGGCAGTGGAAAAAGATGGAAAAATTTATGGGCTCGGAACAATTGATATGAAAAGTTTCTTTGCAATAATCTTAAACAAAATTAAAGAACTTAGTTCTTTGAAAATGCCAATTGTCGTTGCAATTTCATCTGATGAAGAAACAGAATTTGATGGGGTGGAGCAAATCAGTAATAAAATGGAAGAACTTGGAATTGTTCCAAAATTTTCAATTATTGGTGAGCCAACAAATAGCAACATTTGTTCAGAAAGCAATAGCTGTTATGAATTTGAGATTAACATTGCTGGCAAAAGTTGCCACAGTTCAAACCCAAATGCTGGTGTGAATGCAAACTATATTTTGGCAAAACTTTTAAATCTTGTTGAAAAATTGAATGATAAATTCTGTGGAACAACAATAAGTTCAAACTTGATTTCAGGTGGTGAAAAAGTAAATATAATTTCAGATAAGGCAAAAATGGTTTTCGATGTGAGAACAAACGATAATGGCAAATGTAAAAAACTTCTTAAAATCATTAATAATGAAATAAAGAAACTTGAAAATAAATATGCAGGGGCAAAAATCGAGATGAAAAACACACTTAAAATTTTGCCACTTGAATATAAGAATCCGAAACTTATTCAAAATCTATGCAAAAAATTTAAACTTGAAAACAATAAATTTATTGGCGGTTGTGAAGCTGGATATTATCAGCAGCTTGGTGGTGATGCAGTTGTCTTTGGAGTTGGAGATCTTGCACTCGCTCACAAACCAAATGAATTTGTAGTTATAAGTGAGTTCGAAAAATATCAAGAAATGCTTAGCCAGGTCATAAAAGAATTTGAATAATTTTACATTCAATTCACAATAAAAAAGAAGGGTTGTTTTTTGACTCTTCTTTTTTTTATTGTGATATGTTATTTTTTTGTTTTATAAAAAACGCAAAAACGTGCAAAATTTGTGTGAAACATAGCTTTAAAATGACGAATTGTATTAATTTTGTATATTTTAAATGAAATTATAATTTTTGTTCTTTGATATTGTTTGAATAAATTTTATTTATAATAAACTGATATAACATGCAAATTAATGATCCGAATAAAACACTTATTGCATTAAAAATAACGTCTGAAAGTTGAACCGAACGTGGAACAGGGAACATGAACTGGCAAAATTCAATCAGCATTCCGCAGATAAAACCAACGGCAAGAGAAATGAAAATTTTCTTCCATGTTTTTAAATTTTCAAAACAATAGCAGGTGAATGTTCCGATCGGAATAAGCATTAAAAGGTTAATAATAATGTCTTGTTTTGTAAGGTGTGAAAAACTGAAGCTGATGTTTTTATCAAACCAATTTCCAAATTTTTGAAAGGATATGGTTGTGGTTGTTTTTGATATGTCAATTTTTCCAAGAGTTCCAACAATCAAAATTGCAATAAAAATGCAAAAAGAAACAATAGAAAGAATCTTTTGTGTTTTCTTATTTCTTATAAGCATGATAAGAAAGGGGAAAACGAGATAAAAAATTGAAACCATGATAATGACAAATGTTGTGTTAAGTTTCATATAAACGTCCTTATTTGAT
>USJH01000049.1 GCA_900554955.1 uncultured Clostridia bacterium
CAGGCAAACTTGTTTTGGTAACGGCAATCAACCCAACAAGTGCAGGTGAAGGGAAAACAACGGTTTCAATTGGACTTGCCGATGCTTTCACTTGTTTAAAAGAAAGCGTGTGTCTTGCTCTTCGTGAGCCATCGCTTGGGCCAGTGTTTGGAGTTAAGGGTGGTGCAACTGGTGGTGGATATAGCCAAGTTGTTCCAATGGAAGACATCAATCTTCATTTCACTGGTGATTTTCATGCAATCACTTCAGCAAACAATTTGCTTTGCTCATATATTGACAATCATATTTTCCAAGGTAATGCTCTTGAAATTAATCCAGACAAGGTTGTTTTCAATCGTTGTTTAGACATTAACGATCGTGCACTTCGTGAAATTGAAGTGTGCAAAGGTGCAAAAAACGGAACACCAAGAAAGGAACGTTTCAACATTACTGCTGCAAGTGAAATTATGGCGATTTTGTGTCTTTCAAAAGATCTTGAAGACTTAAAGGAACGTCTTGGCGATATTCTAGTTGCATATACTTTAAAAAACAAACCAGTTTATGCAAGAGATTTAAAAGTGCATGAAGCAATGGCAATTTTGCTTAAAGACGCAATCAAACCAAACCTTGTTCAAACTCTTGCACACACCCCAGCAATCATTCATGGCGGGCCTTTTGCAAATATTGCTCATGGTTGCAACACAATCATCGCAACAAAAATGGCAATGAGCCATGCAAAATATACAATTACAGAAGCGGGTTTTGGTGCAGACCTTGGTGCAGAAAAATTTCTTGATACAAAATGTAGAGTTGCGGGGCTAAAACCAAATGCGGTTGTTATTGTTGCAACTGTCAAAGCTTTAAAACTTCATGGTGGTGAAGACAAAAACAATCTTCAAACTGAAAATGTTGAAGCTGTTAAAAAGGGAATGGCAAACCTTGTTCGTCATGTTAAAAACATTGTGAATGTTTATCATTTGCCTTGTGTTGTTGCAATCAATAAATATACATCAGACACAAAAGCTGAAATCGAAGTTGTTGAAGATGGTGTTAAAGATCTTGGTGTTAAAGCAATTGTTGCAGACGTTTGGGGAAAAGGTGGAAAAGGAACGATTGATCTTGCAAAAGAAGTTATAAATCTTTGCGAGAAAGATAATAGCGGTTTTACTTTCTCATATGATGTTAATGATAAAATCAAAAAGAAAATCAAAGACATTGCAACAAAAATTTATGGCGCTGGAAGTGTTACATATTCAGAAAAAGCACTTGAAGACATAAAAGACATTGAAAAACTTAAAAAAGACAAACTTCCAATCATCATTGCAAAAACACAATATTCATTTTCAGACAACCAAACATTGCTTGGAGCGCCAAGTGGGTTTGAACTTCAAATTAAAGAACTTCAACTCAGAAATGGTGCAAGATTTATTGTTGCCGTTGCAGGAAACATGCTTTTGATGCCAGGTCTTAGCAAAGCACCAGCAGGTGAAAAAATGCATATTAATGAAAAAGACGGGAAAACCGTGATTGAAGGATTATTTTAAGATAAAAAGAACACCAACCGGTGTTCTTTTTTTTAGATTTTTAAATAATTAAACTTGTTTTTGACCATTTGCCTGTTTAAGCGAGTTTGCAAGTTCGCTCATTGGAACAATTTCAATGCCCATGTCTTTAACATTTTTAACAGCATCGGAAATTGCTTTTGCGGTGTTCTCGCCACCATGTGATCCAACATGACCAATGATGATTGCATGACCCTTTGTTTTTGCCATTTCTGCTCCTGCCATGATGTGTCGGAACACTCCTTCATATGATTTGTTTCCGCCTGGTTCCAAAAATTCGTCTCTGCCAAGATAAAGAATGTGTTTTTCGTTTGCAACTTTTGCACATTGAGTGTTTATGTGTGTGCGGCTGTCAACAAAGAAAAGATTGTGCTCTGAGGCATAGTCATATATATGTCTCATGGTTTGAGCGTCTTGGCAAACTCCCGAGCCAATGTGAATGTTAAAACCTTTTGCACCTTTAACAGTTTCAAGGGCTTTTGAAATTTTTTGATTTACTGTTTCTTTGCTGTCGCCCGTGCAAATATAGTTTGGGCCATACCACGAAAGTGGAAGAGAAACGTGAGCTTGCATTGGCATGTGCAAAATCACTTCTTTTTCGCTATCCAAAATTTGCTGGCTGTTTTTTTCAGAATTGTCAAGGTTTGGCATTACGGCACAAGTGAGTGGTGCATCAACTTTAAGCATGGTTTCAACACCAGATTGATCATATCCTCCAAAGTCGTCAATTATGATTGCCATTTTAGGCGAAGAGTTTTCTGCCCAAACCTTTTCGCCTGAAAGTGGAGAACAAATCATGCCAAGCCCCACGGCGAAAAGTGTTAAAGATAAAAATATAGATAAAAGTTTTTTCATATTAATGTTTTGTGCAACCTTTAAAATTTTATGCAAAGTTCATTTTACTGTTTTATGGTTTGACATTTTGAAATTATGCTTGTATATTTAAAGCATGAAACTTTCAGGAACAATTAAAGACATAATTTTCAGAAATAACGAAAACGATTATACCATTTTAGAGATTTCTCAGGGTATGCTTTCTTGTGTTGCAACCGGAAAATTTCCTATTGTTGGTGTTGGTGAAGAGGTTGAACTTGAAGGTGAATTTCAAAACAATGCAAAATATGGCAGACAGTTTGTTGCAACAAAAATTCATATTAGCGAACCAACCGATGAAGAAAGCATTGTGAAATATCTTTCTTCGGGGTTAATTTCGGGGGTTGGAATTGTAACCGCTTCAAATATTGTTAAAGTTTTTAAAGGTGAAACACTTTCAGTTATAGAAAAAAATCCTGAAAGGCTTGCACAAATCAAGGGCATAAGCAAACGAAAAGCTCTTGAAATTTCGCAAACGTTTTCAAACATTAAAAAAATGCAACAAGCGGTCATGTTTCTTCAAAAATATGAAATTTCAACAAATATGGCTGGAAAAAATTTTTACACATATAAAAAAAAAAACCAGAGCACTTTAACAAAAAATCCATATAAACTTATTGAAGATGTTGAAGGCATCGGTTTTAAAACAGCAGACAAAATTGCTTTTAACATGGGAATTGAGAAAGACAGTCAATTCCGTTTGCGTGCTGGAATTTTGTTTTGTCTTGGCGAACTTGCAGATAAACAAGGCTCAACTGTGATAGAACGTGAAAAACTTACTGAATCTACTGTAGGGGTTCTTGAACTTCCAGAAGAATATAAGTCGGAAATTGAATCGCAAATTACAACTCTTGAAATTGAAGGTTTGATCAAAAGCACAACACTTGGCGATCAAGAAGCGGTTGCAATTTCAAAATTATATTCAATGGAAAAATATATTGCAGACAAACTTAAACTTTTGCTTCAAAGTTCAGAAGAAGTCCATCTTGATCTTGATGCAGACATTGACGAGTTTGAAAGAGTGAACAACATTTTGCTTCACAGCGGGCAAAGAAAAGCAATCAAAACCGCAAGTGAGCAGGGCGTTGTGATAATCACTGGTGGCCCAGGAACTGGGAAAACTACAATTATAAAGGCAATTTTAAAAATTTTAACGGCTCGTGGAAAACAAGTTCAACTTCTTGCTCCAACAGGAAGAGCTTCAAAAAGAATGGAAGAGCAAACAGGGAAAAGTGCATCTACAATTCACCGTGGGCTTGAAATGGGTTATACAAACGGAAAACTTGGTTTCACAAGAAATGAGAACAATCCTCTTGATGCCGATGCAATTATTGTTGATGAGGTTTCAATGATTGATCTTTATGTTGCATCTGCACTTTTGAAAGCAACAAGACTTGGAACAAAACTTGTTTTTGTTGGTGATAAAGACCAGCTTATGAGTGTTGGTGCGGGCAATGTTCTTGCGGACATGATTGCTTCAGGTGAAATTCCTGTTGTTGAGCTTTCGCAAATTTATCGTCAAGCAGAAGACAGTAAAATCATTGTCAATGCGCACTTGATAAATGATGGTGAAATGCCAGACCTTGCCGCAAAAAGCAATGACTTTTTCTATAGTTCAAGCTTCGTTCCAGAGCAAGTTGCTGGTGAGATTGTTGAAATGGTATCTTCAAGAATTCCGAATTTTAAGAAAGATATAGATTCTTCAGACATTCAGGTTATTGCGCCAATGAAGTCTGGAATTGCGGGCACAAACAACCTTAACCTTTTGCTTCGTGAAAAACTTAATCCAGCATCAAGAGATAAAGAAGAAATTGAAGTTCACAAAAATGTTTTTAGGGTTGGCGATAAAGTTATGCAAACTTCAAACAACTATGAGCAAGAGTGGATCAAGCAAGAAGGTGACAACATTATTGGTGGAATGGGTGTATTTAATGGAGACATGGGACATATTGATTTCATAAATCCAAAAAGCGGAGAAGTTTATGTAACGTTTGACGATGGCAGACGTGCGGGCTATTCGATTGTTGACCTTGAAGATCTTGTGCTTGCCTATGCAATTACAATCCATAAAAGTCAAGGAAGCGAGTTTGATGCTGTCATAATTCCAATTCTTGGCGGGAATCCAATGCTTTATAATAAAAATCTTTTATATACAGCGGTTACTCGTGCAAAAAAAATGGTTGTTTTGATTGGAAAGAAAAACAACATTTATCATATGATTAAAAATGAATATCAATCAAAACGAAACACTCTTTTGAAAAAGTTTTTGCAAGAGAACACATATGCTTTGTCATAATTTGTCAAAATCTCCGATATAATTTATCAGGAGATTTTTTATATGGAAAATAAAAATGAAATTAAAATTGAAGGAAAACCACATCAGGCGACAATTGACAATCGAAAAAGAATCATGCTTACTGGTGTGCTTGAAGTTTTAAGCAGTGTTGACAAAACTGTTGTATGTCGCATTTCTGGGGAAATATGTTATATTTCTGGAAAAGATTTGCGTGTTTCAAAACTCAGTCTTGAAGAAGGAACACTTATTATTGATGGCGAGATTGATGGACTCTGCTATAAAGATGCACAGTCAGGCAAATCATTTTTCAAAAGGATTTTTAAATAGTGGGTTTTGCAGGAACTTTTTTTCAGGCTGTTGTTTTCATTTGTTTTGGAATAGTTGCGGGGGCACTTTTCAGCATTTTTTCACTTTTTTCAAAGTCTATGAAAAATAATTTGATTGTGACGTTTGTTTCTGATTTTTTTGCACCAATTGTTTCTGTGGTTGTGTTTTTGATTGCACTTTTTCGTTTTGAAAGTGGGAAAATTTCAGTTTTTTCAGTTCTTTCTTTTTTGATTGGACTTCTATTTGTTTTACTTTTTGTGCAAAATTTGTTTGTCAAGGGCATAAAAGCGGTGTATAATAAGTTAAAATTAAATAAAAAATCATAGGGGGAAATTACGAATGACAAAAACAAAACTTGAAAACATTGTTCGCCTTGTAACAATTCTTGCAACATTATTTTTAGTGTTTATGACAATCTTGGCAATTTCGCTTTATGCAAAAGCTGGGGTTTTGGCAAGCAAGAATGCATCGCTTGACAATCAAATTAAGAATCTTAGCATTACAAGAACTGAACTTGAACAAGGAATTGCAATCAGAAAGAGTGATGCATATATCGAGCAACAAGCAAGAGAAAACCTTGGAATGATCAAGGAAAACGAAACTCTTTATATTTTCGATTAAGAAAAAGCCCACAATTTTGTGGGCTCTTTTTTTTGTGAAAATTTATGAGAGATAGCCAGTGATAGACAAAACTGTTGTTCCGTTTGCAGGAACTGTAATGCTGCTTCCATTAACTTTTGTAACAACAAGTTCTTTTGATGATGAAAGAGTATAGTCAGTTGAAACAAGAGTTGTTTCACTTGCTGTTCCAACCTTCATTTTGAGTGATGTTACAGTGAATGCGCTTGGAAGTTGGTCGGTTATGTTTGAAACCGTAATTTCTTCACTTTCGCCATTGGAGATTGTCAGAAAATAGGTGAAAGATTGATTTGGAACAACAGTAGAAGCTGATGCACTTTTTGCAATTTCAACATCAGATGTTGAATTTCTTGTAATTGTGCTGTTTGTAAAGCCTGTAACTGTTCCAGAAGAAGTATATCCGATGCCTTCAACACTGTTTGTAATTTCTGTTATTGTTGTTGGAAGGTTAAACACAACTTGAGCTTTATATGTCAGTGTCATGCTTGCTCCAACACCAAGTTGTTGAAGGGTGAAAGTGAGTGGGTTTGTTGCAACTGGTGTTACAGAATAGGTTTGAGTGCTTGTTGTAAGTTTTGCACTTGAAACAACATATGCAAGATTGCCACCGCCAAGATTATCAATTATTCTTACTCCGGTGAAATATGTCGAGCTTGTGTTTGTGATTTTGATTGTATATGTTACAATGCTTCCAACGGTGAAAGTTGTTGGCGAAGCGGTTTTCACAAGCGAAATTCCACTTGAAGTGTTATATGTGATTTCAAGATCATTTGAAGAAATTGTTCTTGAAAGTGAATCGCTTGGCGAAGTGTAAGATGCTGTTGCGTTATTCATAATTGTTGCCATATTGTCCTCCTTTGAAAATTTGGCGAGATTATCGCCACTTTATCTTATGAAGTGGGGGAGTTTTTTGTGTGCGAAATTTGACAAGTTTTGTGACAGTTGCAATTTTTTTTAAGCTGTGATATAATATTAATGTGTCGAGCATAGATACATGCTTTTCCGGACTGTAACCAATATTCCAACTCACATTAGTGTTGCACATAGATATTTGGCTCTCACTGGTGCCAGAAAAAAGTTGTGGTTGTGTTTTGGAATTGAAAGGCATCACAGGTCTCGACCAACTTGGTAAACCTATCCCAAGAAAACTACCTGCAGATTCTTGCTTTTTTGTGGAAATCTGATTTATAAGTCTTGGCAAAGATGAACGAATCCGAAATTCAATCTATGGTGGCAAGGTGAAAAATCTTTAAGGTATAATCAAAGAGGTTTTATGTTTAGCGCTAATTTTATAATTGCGCAATTGTTGGGATTTATGGCACTTTTGGTTTATTGTCTTTCCTATGTTGTTAAAAGCCGAACAAAGTTTTTGCTTTTTGCAACAATTGCGGAACTGCTTTATTCCTTGCCATTCATCTTTCTTGGATCAATCGGAACGGGAATAATTTCAATTGTTTCGTGCATTCAGAACCTTTGTTTCTTTCTTTATGAAAAGAAAGGAGAAAAGATGCCAACTTGGCAAGTCTGGACCTATGTTTCAGCTTTCACCTTGATTGGCCTTTTCACTGCTGAAACGATTTGGGACATTCTTCCAACAATTTCAAACGTTGTTTTAACTTTCGTGTTTAACATGAAAGACATGAAAAAACTTCGTTTGTATCATTTTATTCCAAGCTTGCTTTTGCTTGCGAACGACATTTTGGTTAAAGCATATGCCAATGCTATTGAAGACGGCTTTGAAGCAACTTTTTTGGCCGTTATGATTGCTTTGGACTGTGTAAGATCGCACGGGTTCAAAACCAAAATTAAAAGTGCAACACTAAACAAATTCCATTCAAGAATTCTTTGGCAAATGGGAGTTAAATTTAACTTGCAGTCCAACAAAGAAGAACTTGAAACTGGTGATAATCAAGAGTTGTTTGCAAACAAAGAAGCATTTGTTCCAATGGTTTTTTTGAAAAGAGAAACCCCAATACCCCCATCGTAGCTTTGCGGGGAAAAGAAAAAGAGAAGGAAAATTTCCTTCTCTTTTTATGTTTGATAAAATTTTAAATTATTGTTGGC
>USJH01000050.1 GCA_900554955.1 uncultured Clostridia bacterium
TATAGAAGCGAACTCTTCGATCATCACGATTTGAATAACTATTTGTGCTGGTCAAATAGAAATCTTCCTTTCCACCAGCAGGAGTTTCAATTGAAACAATTCCTTTGATCACTTGTGCTTTTGTTTGCCAAAGCATAAGAAGATGAACATCAAGATTGTCAAGTTTGAAGTTTGGATTTTCAAATTGTTCTGAGCCTTCAAACAAAGCAGTGTTAAACCCGTTGATTTGGAAACCTGATTGTATTTCTGAGGCTTTTTGTTTATTTGTAGTTTTAGTAACATTTCTGATTTGAAGTTTTATGATTGAAGTTGTCAAATCAGCAAGTGGGGTTGATTCTCCATGAGCATCATATTGTGTTACTGTTACTTTAGGGAATCCTGTTTCACTTGCAACAACCTTATATTTAAATTGAATTGTTCCATTTACAAGATCAATATCAACATAGTTTCTTGCTTCTTGTGAAGAGATAAGTGTTCCACCAATATCAACAGTGAACAAATTGTTTTTAAGTGAATATGTTCCTGCTCTGAAATTAAGATAGTTGAAAATGTTTCTTAATGAAGCTTCATTATTAATGTTTGTTTCAACTGCATTGCAATCAAGGCCATATTGTCTGAGGTGTTTAGCATCGTCATTTCCAATTCCTTCAATGAAATTGAAAGTCTTAATGATTCCTTCTGAATTGCTTGTTGTTGCAATTTTAACATCAATGTTTGTCGTATATTTAAGACGCATTTCAAATTGACTTTCAGTTGGAGCAAGTTTTACAAGGTTATATGAAATTTTTGTTGGATAACCAATGTTTGTTCCATCGCTATCATTGAACACATATACAAATGGATCATTCTCTGCAATCGTAATGCTATATGGACAATCTTTATTTGTTCTGCTGTTTGTTCCATAGTTAGTTGAATATGAATATGTTCCAGCAGATGGGTTTTTCCAACCGCCTACACTTCTTGCTTCTTCAGAATATGCAAGATATGTTGATTGATTTGTATCATCTGGTCTGCCTTGATTTCCAGAAGAAGAATAGGTTGATTCAACTTCGCCAAGATCGATGACAAGGTTATATGAAAGAGCAGTGTAATAGAAGTTAACTGTGAAATCTTGTTGAACATTCAATGCATAGAAGTTGTTTCTTGCAGAAGATGAAACATATGTTCCGTCTTCTTTTTGTCCAGGAGCAACATCGTTTGCACTAAGTTTTCCAGCATATAATTTTGTTGTGTCTCCAGCTTGTCTATAATCTGACAAAATTCCATTTACTTTTGATTCATCGACAATATTGATTGTTCCATTGATTGCTGTCACGATGTTTGGAAGGTCAACAACTGAAATTCCAGCACCAGCATCATATGCAAAGCAAATTGAATTGTTGAATTCATTGGTTGTTGAGAAACCAACAAATTGTGAGAATTGATAGCTTATTGATGTAATTTTAATGCTTTCATCTCTTTGAACGAGAAGAGAACCTTTGATTGTTGCAGATTCGATTTCTTCTGGCAAACCAGTTTCAGCATTAACAAGTTTGCTTCCGCTATTATCTTCAAAATATTTATAGGTGTTAAGAGTTACAATATAAACTCTTGGTTCATAGATTGCAGCAATCTTTGTGTCTCCAGATACAGAAACATTTGATGCCTTGAATGTTATAATTTTGCCATTATCAAGAGTATATGAGTTTGCATTGATCATTGTAACTTGTTCTGAAGGAGAAACTGCTGTTTCGCCACCAATAAGAACAACATCGAATGCATGACCATATGATGCAGAATAAAGAGCAAAGCCTTTAAAGATATAACCTTCAATTGCTGGAGCAGAAATATCATATCTTAAATGTTTAATTGCAGAAGTATTATCATTGCTGTTTGCATTTGTTCTTGTAACTGCAATTTCTGTTCCAATGTAAAGATTTTTATTGTTTGAAACTTCGTTAAAGTTTGCAAAATCTTTATATCCAACACCATATTCAGATTTCAAAACAACCTGTGCAGTAAGAGTGATTGAAGCAAAGCGGTTAAAGATTGTATGGAAATTGATTTGACCATTAGTAACAGTTGCTGAATCGCCCCTTGTAAGGCTGAAATTCTCTTCATTAACAGTTGCATGGTCAGCATATGAAGTGTTGTTGTTATAGATCTTATCTGATGAATCACTTATAGAATTGAAAGTTATTCCAACAATGCTTGGAGTGAAGAAGAATCCAGTTCCTGAAATTCCAGCACCAGTGAATTTTGAACCAATCATAGAATCATTAGGAGTGTAAAGAGTTGAAGCAATAAATCTTTGTTCAAAGTCGATAAATCCACCTTTAAAGTCTGCAATGAATGACAAATCTTCAGTAGGGGTGAAGTTGAATGCAGAAGTTTTATCTGCTGAAACATATGAGTTAAATTTATTATCAGCACTATAGAAACTTGAAACTGCAATGTAACCTTTATTTGTCAATCTATTTCCCCAATCAATCTCTGAAATGTTTTCTGAATCGTTAAACAATTTAGAAATCATGTTTGAAATTTCTCTTGTGAAAATGATAGAAGACAATGTTCCAGCATAGTTTTTGAAATCTACATAAACTCTTATTGCTGTTCCTTCTTCTGCACGATATATTATTTTTGCATTTTGAACAGTTGCTTGATTTTGAGATCTTGCAATTTCAATATAATTTGCTGAACCATCAGCAATTGTAAGAATTTCAAGTTTAATTGTAATATTCTCATCTGAAACGTCTGAGATATATTCAATTTGATTAAGTTTGATAAGTTTAGCAGTGATTGTTCCGCCAATTCTATAATCTTTCAAAGCAAGTTCAATTGAATTGCTATATTTTTCACCAACTGTAAAATCGTTTTCATTATAGAAGTTGTCGAAACGATAATATGTTCCATCAATAAGTTTTTCATAGAACACTGAAACATTTTTAGCAAATCCTGTTCCAAGAATTGGATCAGTTCTGTTTTCTTCAAAATTATCTTGTCTTACTTCAATTTTGAATTCTGAAGAAAGAATGCTATAAGGATAGGTGATAACAAATTTGCCATCTTGAATTCTAAAAGCAACATTTCCATGATCAACAGTTTCAATGATTTGATTTTCTTCTGTAACATTTAACATTGCATTATTGAAGTAGAGATTAAAACCATCAGCATCATATTTTTTATCGATATATAATGTTTGAATTTTTTCTCTTAATGTTGCATAGATAACATATACTGTTTCACCATCGATTTCTTCGGTTGAAAGTTTGTTATAATCAATAGCATTAAAAGTATAGTTAGAAATTGCTGAAAGCAAATATTCGTTTGAATCAGACGAATTGCTGAAATATCCAACAAATTCATAATAATTGTTTCTATCTTCAGTTTTAACAGCCATTGTTGCACTGAATACATATTCAAACACATTATATGAAGTGCTTGTTGAAACAACAGTGGTTCCACCAAGTGTTACAACAATTCCGGTTTCGGTTGTTGCATAGTTGGCAGATGTGTCTTTAATCAAGTTTGTTTTGACAACTGTTTTATATCCACGATTAAAGCTTACGTCAATATCAATATAGTTATCATCAAGTTCAATTACTGTTGAATCTGTAACCATTTCACCCAAATAGAGATAGTGTGAAAGAACATATGAAGTTGAAACTTTATCTGCAATAGCAATTGCATTGAGCTTAGCAAGTGTAAGAGGGCCTTCGCTTTCATTGAAGTATTTAGTAATTACACTATCAATATTATTATTAACGATAATGTTGAATCTTACTGTTGTAATCTTTTTATAAGCAATCTTGAATGCAAGGTTTTTGTCTGTTGAATAGGTGAGATAATAACCTTGAATATAATGTGAATTAAATGAATCGTTATT
Organism: uncultured Clostridia bacterium; assembly: GCA_900554955.1. Lineage (GTDB taxonomy): Bacteria > Bacillota > Clostridia > Christensenellales > UBA1242 > UMGS2069. The sequence continues at coordinate 3,866 of USJH01000050.1, forward strand.
GCTATATGAAATTGTTGGAGAAACATTTCCAAACAAAGATCTGAAAGCTTCATTGCTTAAAGTGAAGATGTTATTAAATGCACCAATTTCACCGGTTTTTGAAATTTCTGCAACCAAAATTTCAGATATTGAATAGCCTGGAACAGCAACAACATTAAGAGCTTCGGAATTTTCTGTTTCTGAAACAGAAGCAGAACCCTTATTATCGTCATTTTCATAGATTGTTGAAGTGTTAGCTTTTGAAATTAAAATTTCAATTGAAACTGAAGAAGCTTCTGGAAGCTCAAAATCCATGAAGTTTTCAGTATAGGTTGTTGAATTTCCGTCAACTGTGATTCTGAATCCAGAGAACTTTTCAAAGTTTGAAAGGGCATAGAACAAACTGATAATCGAACCGCTTGGAACAGTGAATAGCTTCTGAAAGTTTGATTGATTGTGCTTTCAGTAATGTTTGCAAAGAATGAACTGTTTATGCCACTTGGAATTCTAAGTGTAAGTGAAACAGATTTTGATTGTTCACTGATGCTTACAGTGTCTTTTCCAGTTCCTAATGTAATTTTATTAGAATCTACACGATTTTGTTTTGTTATTACTGTGAAATTATAAATCTTTTTAACAACAGTGCATGATTTGCTGCCACCATTTGTAATTTCATAGCCAGCACTCGCAATGAATGATGCTTGAATTGTTCCATATACATTAGTTACAGCAATTATTTTATTGTCTGCTGAAACACTGATGTTTGTTTTGCTTGAAAGAGCCAAGTCAGAAGATGAATATACAACTGCATGTCCTTCTTTTGCATCATTTCCATTGATTTGAATTGTTTCTGATGTGCTTGTTTGATATTTAGCATAAACAAGAGAATATTTTCCGTTAAGTTTTGCTTTATCTGAATATGAAGAAGAAATCAAAATATCTTCATAATAATTTGTATCGTCTGGATTGTTAATTCTTGCGAACCAACCAACAAAATCAGATTCGCCATTATCATTATAATATCTTGTTACAATGCTTGCAGGCATTTTGCTTGACTCAAATTTTGCAACAATAGCAATGTCTTTGTTTGCAATAAACTCAAATGTGTTTTCATACAAAATAGGAGAGATTGAAGTTGATGTGCTTGTTCCATCGTATAGATAGAATCCATCAAATTTATAAGTTATTCCGTTATATGTATATGAAAGACCATTTGCATAGTCAACTTTTACTTTAACTTTTTCATTTGCCTTAATGTGGCTGGGGGGAAACATCATTGTTGTTCTTGAAGGAAGAGCATAGTATGAACCATTAATTGCAATGTTAAATTGACCAAGATTTCCAAACTTAGCTGCGTCTGAAATTCCGTCAAATGAAACATATACACTTACGGTTGTTTCTTTTGAAACATTAATCTTAACAACAAGAGCTTTTCCGATGAATTCATTTGGAATTGTTACTGTATAAACGTTATCACTTTCTGAAACTTGAACTGTTTTACGATTAACTTCAACACTATCTAAAACATATCCACTTTCAAGAGTTCCAACAAATGTAAATCTCTTATATGAAGTATAGCTATAATAGTTTTTAGATGTGCTTTGATTGATGATGAAACCATTATTTGAAACACCTTCTGTGTTTGAAGTTGAAACGAAATAGGTAATATTATATGGTTGTTCAAAGTCAACACAAATTTCAATGTCACCATCAATTGGAGTTGTGACAGCTGAGTGACCATCACTTTCAATGTTTGCATTGTTGTTTTGCAAGCTATATTCATTATATGTTCCATTACTGATTACTCTGAAACGATAGAATGAATAGCCTGAATAGTGATTTGTTGCAAGAGAAAGTTTTGTTCCGGCAACAATTTTTACACCTTTTTTCAAATCTGCCTTGATTTCTGCAAGGGTTTTTGTTTTAACTGAATATGAATTTCCTTCAATAAAGTTTCCAGTCACATAAACATCACCAAAATCGGTTGAAGATGTGAAGTCATGTTCGTTTCCATTAACATCTATCAAGAATCGACTGATGTTATCAATAACAACAATCTTAATGAATTTTGCAACAACGGTGTTAGGATCGGTGATGTCTTTTTCAGTTACTGTTTTTTCAGTTGAAACAAGTTTTCCATTATTGAACCAACCGATAAACAAATATCTGTTTTCGTCTGCAATGTTTGCAGTTAATGTAAATGCGCCACCTTCTTTAAGATTGAATTCTGTTTCAGAGTCGAATCTTAAAACACCTTCTTCAGTTGCATTGTTAGAGTTTACATATGAATAATCAATTGAAATATTTTCATCGTCAGGTGAGCCAAGAACTTCTTTTACAAGAGTTACTTGATTGCATGGCTTGAAATATACGACAAATACAAGATCTGAGAAGCTTTCATCACCAGCAACATAATATGATCCATCTGCATTTGCAGTTACAAGTTCTTTTCGAGAGTAACCACTAACTTTAAAGTCGAAATCGTAAATCATATAGCGGTGAGAAATTGTGCTATCAAGAGAAGGAATAATTGTAAAGCTTGAACCTTTTTCAATTTCAATTCTTGAAAGTTCAGATTTCGATGATGTGCTGATTGTGTTAATGTTTCCAGCTGGATCAGTATAGGTGAGGGAAATGTTGAACATTCCATCAAATTGTTCTTTTGTTACATTTTTGCCTTCTCCATCTGTAATATAGGTTTCATCGCCACTTACAACAACATCTTTAACAACTTTAATAATGGTTGTTTTTTCATAGATTGCAGCAATAAACACAAGGCGAACATCATCAGACAATCCAGCAAAATATGATTGATTGTTTCTTTCTGTTCTAAGATCTCTTGTTAAAACAATATCGCTTTCGCTGTTTGTTGTAAGAGTTTTTACAGTTGTTCCATCGATATATGCTGTTTTAAGACCAACAAATTTATATCCAGAAGCAAATGTTGCAACAGAAATTTTTGCAGTTACACCAGCAGGAATTCTGTAAACCGTTTTGATTGATCTTATTGTGATTGTTTGTTTTGTCTTTGGATCTTTATAGGTAAGGGTAAAGTCAAATCCTGAAACTTCAGAAGATGTGTTTTCAATGAAACTTGAAACTGCAAAATAGTTATAGTCAGTATATCTTGCTTCAATTGTAAGATCTTCATTGATTGACTTTTCATAAGCTTCACTTGAAGTTACAAGTTGTCCATTTACAAAGAAGCCAATGAAATAGTTATAAACATTTGTGTTTTTAAACGAAACAATTGTGTCATTTGAAACAACAATTTCATTTAAAGCAGAATAGGTGTTATCACCAATTGAAACTGAAATGTAACTTGTTGCATCAATGCTTGTTCCGTCACCAGTCATTGTGATGTTTGAGAACCAAGTTTGTTTAACTTTAACAACATAGCCCTTTTTGATCACAGCAGAAATTGTTACAAGATTGTTTGCAGTGATATTTTCAACACTATAATATTTACCATTTGTATATTCTGTGCTGTTTGATTCGGTTTTTGCAAGTTCACCAAAAGTAGAACCAACAACACTGCAAGAATTTACAATATATTCCATTGTTGGAGCAATTGCAAAGTTAAGAGAAGATCCAACAAGAACATAATTGATGAGGCTGTTTTCTTTTTCTTCAAAGTCGTTTGAAGCATTAGTATCAACACCTTCAATTTGTCCATAGGTTACAAGAACTTTATTCATTGAGGCACTCATGCTTTTTGAAATTCTCAAGCTGTCAACTCTTTGAGTAGAGTCAAATATAATGTCGGCATTTTGAATGTCTGAAACAACTTTATTTGCTCGAACATATCTTGCTTCGAAGAAGCCTTCAGCA
>USJH01000051.1 GCA_900554955.1 uncultured Clostridia bacterium
ACTCCAATTTGGACTTGCGAGTGCGGACATGAACATGCAATTGGAAGCATTGAAGAACTTAAAAGACTTGGAAACCTTCCAAAAGATGCAAAAGTTGACCTTCATAAGCCATTTGTTGATAATGTTACAATCAAATGTGAAAAGTGTGGGAAAGAGATGCATCGTGTTCCTGAAGTTATCGACTGTTGGTATGACAGCGGCTCGATGCCTTTTGCAGAGCTTCATTATCCTTTTGAAAACAAAGAATTGTTTGAAAAAACTTTCCCATCAGAATTTGTAAGTGAAGGAATGGATCAAACTCGTGGTTGGTTCTATACACTTCTTGCAATTAACACTTTGCTTTTTGGCAAAGCACCATATAAACGTGTTTTGCCTCTTGGACTTGTTAATGACGAGTTTGGAAAGAAAATGAGCAAAAGCATTGGAAACGTTGTAACTCCTTGGGAAGTTTTTGACAATCAAGGTTCAGATGCCGTTCGTTGGTATTTCTATATTTCAAATGCTCCTTGGCTTTCAACAAACTTTAAGAAAGAAACAATGGAGGACTATCAAAGAAAGACTCTCGGAACTCTTTGGAACACATATGCCTTCTATGTTCTTTATGCCGAAATTGATAAATTTGACCCAACAAAAGTTGACCTTTCAAAATGCAATTTAACCCTTATGGACAAGTGGATCATTTCCGAACTTAACTCGCTTGTTCTCAAGGTTACTGATTATCTTGACAACTATGTTTCTTGCGAGCCTGCACGTCTTATTGCTGATTTTGTTGACAGCTTATCTAACTGGTATGTAAGAAGAAGCCGTGAAAGATTCTGGGCACATGGTGAAAATCAAGATAAAACTGCTGCATTTGCAACACTTTATTATGTTCTTGTTAACCTTTTGAAAGTGATGAGTCCATTTGTTCCTGAATTTACAGAATATGTTTATCAAAACCTTGTAAGAAGTGTTGATAAAACTGCTCCACTTTCAATTCATATGTGCTCATATCCAAAGGCAGATAGAAATCTTATTGATGAAAAGTTGAACGAAGAAATGGAAAGCTTGCTTGAAATTGTTGTTCTTGGAAGAAGTGCAAGAAATGCAAGCAACATGAAAAACCGTCAACCACTTTCAGAAATGATCATTGCATCAGTAAGAAACCTTCATTTAACAAACGAAATGATCGATCTTATTAAAGACGAACTTAATATTTTGAAGGTTGAATTCAAGAAAGATGCAAAAGAATTTTTGAACTATAATGTTAAACCAAATCTTAAAACCCTTGGACCTAAACTTGGAAAGGGGATCAATGAAGTGAGAAATTATCTCGCCTGTGCAGATAACACTGAAATTGCAGAAACCGCACTTGAAAAGGGCACTGTTGTTCTTCACTTAGCAAGTGGCGACCAGGAAGTTTCAAAAGATGATTTGCTTATTGAACCAATTTCAAAACCAGGGTTTGTGAGCGAGTCTGCAAACGGAATAACTGCAATTTTGGACACAACATTAACAGATAAACTTGTTGAACTTGGAAACGTTCGTGAGCTTGTTTCAAAAATTCAATCACAAAGAAAAGAAGCTGATTTTGATGTTGCTGACCACATTACAATTTATCTTAATGCTGGCAAAGAATTTTCAGATTTTGCAAAGAAATATGAAAATGAAATCAAAAAAGACACTTTGGCAGATGCTCTTGTTTTGGGAGAAACAAAAGGATTTGTTAAAGAGAACGATATTAATGGCGAAAAAATCACTCTTGGTGTTGAAAAAAGATAATGTTAAAGAGCCAAAGCATATGCTTGGCTCTTTTTTAGTGCATATTTTTGCATTGATTTATAAACACTATTTTTAAGGGGGGAATTGGCAAATGTTTATAAATCAAGTTGCATATTATGACATTCCAAGTCAAGCAAGCATTGTTGAAACAATGCACGAAGGAAGCTTTGATAGTTATGTTTTTTGTGCTCCAGAAACAATTGAATAGTGGAGTTTGATAAATCGACCTTTCTAAAATCAAAAAAATGCTTGACATGGCGGACTTTTCATATTATAATGTGCCATGCAAACTAAGAAAAAGAGGGTTTAACAATGAAACAGAACATACATCCAGAATATCATGAAGTTACAGTTACTTGTGCTTGTGGCGAAACTTTCAAAACAGGTTCAACTAAGAAAGGTGATGAAATTAAAGTTGATATTTGCAACAAATGTCACCCATACTTTACTGGCGCACAAAAAATTGTTGACGCTGGCGGAAGAGTTGATAAGTTCAACAAACGTTACAATAACCAAAAGTAGCTATTTTTTAGTGGTGCAAGATTTTTTCTTGCACTTTTTATTGTGTGTTTAAATTTTTTGCAAGAGAAAACGAGCAAAAACTAAACGCACAATTTTTATTTTATGGTGGAAAAATGAAAGTTTATCAAATCTTAGAAAGGGTTAAAAAAGAGCTTGAAAGTGTCAATATTTGCGATAGTGCCGAAGCTGAGTGGCTTGTTGCTCTTGCAATTGGAGCAAACCGCACAGCATCACACAGCACAAGAGAACTTTCTTGTGAAGAAGAGACTCGCATTTTAGAGTTTTTGAAACAGCGAAAAACACATAAACCGCTTGCATATATTGCAAAAAATGCCGATTTTTATGGCTATTTTTTTAATGTGAATGAAAATGTGCTTGTTCCACGTCCTGAAACTGAAGAACTTGTATGTCTTGTTTTGAAAAATATTAAAAACGGGGAAAGTGTTCTTGATATTGGAACGGGAAGTGGTGCAATTGCAATTGTTCTTGCTAAAGAGTCAAATGCAAAAGTTACAGCGGTTGATATTTCAGAAAAAGCACTTTCAGTTGCAAAAGAAAATGCAAAAAAACTTGGAGCAAACGTTGAATTTGTGCTTTCAGATTTGTTTGAAAATCTTGAAAACAGAGTGTTTGATAAAATTGTTTCCAATCCACCATATATTTCTGAAAAGGAATTTCAAACACTTGATATTGATGTGAAAAATTTTGAGCCAAAACTTGCACTTGTTGCAGAAAATAATGGGCTTGAAATTTATGAAAGAATCATTAATCAAGCAACAAAGCACTTAACAAAAAATGGCGAAATTTATTTTGAAATTGGATATTTGCAAGCAGAACAAGTAAAAAAGCTGCTTGAAAAAGATTTTGAAAATATAAAAATTTATAAAGACCTTGAAGGCAAAGATCGCATGGTTTCTGCATCAAGGAAAGGAGAAAACAATGTATGAGAAATTGAAACAACTTAAGCTTAAACTTAAAGAGCTTAATGAAACTCTTGCAGACCCAAGCATTTATAACGACACAAAACACTATCAAAAAGTTGCAAAAGAACATGCCGACCTTGCACCAATCATTGAAAAATATGATGAATATTTGTCAGCCGAGCGTGATTTTCATGATGCAGAAGAAATGAAGAAAACTGAAACTGATAAAGACATGATTGCAATGCTTGATGAAGAATTTCATATTGCAAAAGAAAAGATGTCAGAAATTGAAAAAGAGCTTAAAATCATGCTTCTTCCAAAAGATGAAAACGACGAAAAGAACGTTATTGTTGAAATTCGTGCGGGTGCTGGTGGTGACGAAGCTGGTCTTTTTGGTGCTGAGCTTAAAAGAATGTATGGATTGTTTGCACAACGTCATGGTTTCACAATTGAAGAACTTGACGGAAACTATACCGAAGCTGGTGGAATTAAAGAAGCTTCTTTCATGGTGAAGGGAAAGGGAGCTTTTGCAAAACTTCGTTTTGAAAGTGGTGTTCATCGTGTTCAACGTGTTCCAGAAACTGAAAGTCAAGGACGTGTTCACACTTCAACAGCAACTGTTGCAGTTTTGCCAGAAGCAACAAACGTTGAAATTGATATTAATGAAAAAGATCTTCAAATTGATACATATTGTTCTGGTGGCGCTGGTGGACAACATGTTAACAAAACTGAATCTGCAATTCGAATCACACACCTTCCAACTGGAATTGTTGTTGCTTGTCAAGACGAACGTTCGCAAATTAAAAACCGTGAAAAAGCAATGAACTGGCTTAAAGCAAAACTTTATGATTTCTATCAATCACAAGCCGACAAAGAATATGCTGAAGCTCGTCGTTCACAAGTTGGAACAGGAGATCGATCTGAAAAAATCAGAACATATAACTTTCCACAAAACCGTGTCACAGACCACAGAATCAACTTGACACTTTATTCGCTTGACTCGTTCATGAATGGTTATATTGATGAAATGATAGAAGCTCTTCAAATTGCACGTCAACAACAACTCCTTGCTGCAAACTCTGACAATTAGGCTGTAAACTTTGCTTAAAGGCAAGGTTATACTTAAATATGTAAAATAAAAAAGCACTTCGTTTGAAGCGCTTTTCTTTTTAAATAAAAACAGCAAAATAGTTTCAAAATTTTTAAAATATGATATAATAAAAATATGGTAAGTGAAAAGATAAAAGAAAAAGTGAAACTTTTGCCAGCATCGCCTGGTGTTTATATCATGCACGATAAAACTGGTAAAGTTATCTATGTTGGAAAAGCAAAAAAACTTAAAAACAGGGTTAAAACCTATTTTGACTCTAGCCAGAAAACTCAAAAAACATATGCTCTTGTTTCAAATGTTGAAGATTTTGAATATATCTTAACAAACAGCGAACAAGATGCTTTTTCACTTGAAAGCAATCTTATTCACAAATATAAACCACGATATAACATTTTGCTTAAAGATGATAAATCCTTTCCGTTTATCAAAATCAATATGAAAGAAAAATATCCACGAGTAATGGTTGCAAGGCGTCCTAAACGTGATGGCTCGCTTTTGTTTGGACCATATGTGACAGGCATTCGTATAAGCGAGATGATGGGGCTTATCAAATGGGCATATCCAATTCGTTGGTGCAACACAAATTTTGATGGCAAAAAGCCAGCGAAACGGCCATGTCTTCATGGTGAGATTGGGAACTGTTTGGCACCTTGTGCTTTCCCAGAACGTGAAAAAGAATATCTTGATAACATTCAAAAAATCATAAACTTTTTGAATGGCGACAATAAAGACATTAAAATTCAACTTGAAAAGAAAATGAAGTCGCTTGCAAGTCAAATGCGATTTGAAGAGGCATTGGAAGTTAAAAATTTGCTTTCAGCTCTTGATATTCTTGATGCACAGATTATTACAACTCTTACAAGTTCTTCAAACATTGATGTTTTCACACTTGCCTCATCTGATGAGCTTTCTGCTGTTAATGTGATGAAAATCAGAGCAGGAAAGAATATTGGGCAATTTAATTTCCCAGATGAAGAAGTTGTTGGTGAAAAGTCGGAAATTTTGCAAAGTTTCATTTCATCATATTATGTTGAAGCGCAAGATCTTCCACGTGAGATTTTGCTTGAAGAATATATGAAAGAAAGTGGTTCGCTGATCGAAAACTTTCTATATGAAAAATTTGGCAAAAATGTTAAAGTTTTGTTTCCAGAAAAGGGAATAAAGCGAAAACTTGTTGATAATTCGGTTAAAAATGCCGAGAACTTTGTGTTTGCTTCTCGTGACAAATTTGAACGTCATAAAAAACTTACAACTGATGCACTTAAAGAGCTTTCAGAAATTTTGAAACTTGATAAAATTTATCGCATAGAAGGTTATGACATATCAAACATCAGTGGAACAAACAATGTTGCAAGCATGGTTGTTTTTGAAAATGGCGAACCTGCAAAAAAAGAATATCGCAAGTTTAAAATCAAAACAGTTGAAGGTGCAAACGACTTTGCATGTTTGCAAGAAACTTTGAAACGCAGGCTTCAAAGTTTGAAAGATGGTCAGAAGAATCTTGACACAAAACCCGACCTTATTTTGATTGATGGTGGACTTGGGCAACTTCATAGTGTTAAAGAAATTATCAACGAGTTTAACATGGACATTCCGGTTGTCAGCCTTGCAAAACAAGATGAAGAAATTTTCACAACATCGTCTTCAGCTCCGATTCGTCTTGAAAAAAACAACTATGCACTTCGTCTTTTGCAACGTGTTCGTGATGAGTCTCACCGTTTTGCGGTTCTTTATCACAGAAACCTTCGTGGGCAAAGTTTAACAAGCTTTTTGCAGGAAATTCCGGGCATTGGAAAGGCAACAAGCGAAAAGATTTGGAAACACTTTAAAACAAAAGAAAACATCTTTAATGCACCGCCTGAAGCCTTTGCCGAAATCGAAGGAATTTCAGAAGCTAAAGCCATTGAAATTTATAATGGCATTCATAAAGAATAACTTATGTCACTCTTTTTCATAAAAATGTAAATTATATGATAAAATCAAACTGCAATAAAACTAAATGGAGAAACGACATGGATTTATTCGGGGAGATTTTTGAAAATATTTATAACTATTCACAGGAAAATTTTAGAATTTATGAAAAGTCTAGCATTTGGTATGAGTATTTGTTGGGAAACGCGAAAAATCATTGTATCAAGTGTTTAAATGAGTTGTTTAAGATTTATTATTTTAATAAACTTCCAATACTGCCTAAACATGCTTATTGTAAATGTTATATTATACCTTTGAGAAAACTTTATGTTGGGCAAGCAACATTGGCAATGGGAAATGGAGTTGATGTGTACTTATATAGGCATCATAAACTTCCAAATAATTATATTACTAAAGGGGAAGCAAGAAAACTTGGATGGAAACCAATCTTTGGAAATCTGGATCAAGTTGCTTCGGGATTTGTTATTGGTGGAGATGTTTTTTATAATCGACAAGGCAAATTGCCTGATAGCCCGGGAAGAGTGTGGTACGAGTGCGATATAGATTATCTAGGTGGTTATAGGAACAATAGCAGAATTATTTATTCAAATGATGGATTGATTTTTAAAACGGATTGTCACTACAAAAGATTTATTTCGATTGAAGGGAGATAAAATGAAAAAGATTGTATTTTATAGAGACGAATTTAAGTGGGCAGAAGAGTTTTATTCGATTATAAAGCGAAAGTTGTTGTTGCCAAATTGGTTTGGAAACAATCCTGATGCTCTTTGGGATATGCTAACAGGATTTATTGAAACGCCAATTGAAATTGAATTTGTTGGTTTTAACAAAAAGGAAAATGACTATAATGGCGAAGTTCTTTCGCAAATTCTAAAATGTTTTAAAGATGCCGAAAAAGCAAATCCAACAGAATTCAAAATTAAGTTTAAAGATGAATAAAAAACACTGAGAAAATTTCCCAGTGTTTTTTTTGTGAATCTTTTATTATTTTTTATGCTTATTTTTGAGCAAGTTTTACATATTTTTGATAGCGATTTTTTGATAGTTTTCAGCTGCAGTGAAAAGTCGGTTTGCAGTTTCTGGATTGTTTTTTGCAAGTGTGAAATAGCGAGATTGAGTTTTGATGAAATCGGCATATGCCATGTTTGCAAATGGTGGGTCGTTCACAAGTCCAGTTTGTGGATTATAACGATATAAGTTCCAATATCCTGACAAAACAGCATTTTTTTCTTGCTCTTGAGCGGTTGACATGTCTGTTCCGTGGTTGATGCAAGGACAATAGGCAATGACAAGTGAAGGTCCGTCAAATTCTTCTGCTTCTTTTAATGCTGTGATTGTTTGTTGCATT
>USJH01000052.1 GCA_900554955.1 uncultured Clostridia bacterium
AGAATTGTTGTTGGTGCCATGAATGCAACTTGCTTTCCATCAACAATCGCCTTGAATGCCGCACGAAGTGCAACTTCAGTTTTTCCAAAGCCAACATCTCCACAAAGGAGTCTGTCCATCACCTTTCCTTGTTCCATATCTTGCTTAATTTCGCTTATGGAAACAAGTTGATCTTCTGTTTCAGTATATGGAAAACTGTTTTCAAATTCAACTTGAAGATCGGTGTCTTTGCTATAAGCAAATCCTTTCTTCTTTTCTCTTTCCGCATAAAGTGTTAAAAGGTCAAATGCAAGTTTTTTGACAGATTCTTTAACTTTCTCTTTAACTTTTGCAAATTCTTGACCACCAATTTTGCTCAGTCGTTTTGGAGCTTCTGCACCAGAAAACTTGTCAAGCATATTCATTTGGTCAATTGGAACATAAAGTTTGTCGCCATCACGATAACGAACAACAACATAGTCTTTTGTTCCGAAATTTCCAGAAAGTTTAGTCACACCTTCGCATATGCCAATTCCGTGGAAACTGTGGACAACATAGTCGCCAACTTTTGGAATTGAAAACACGTTTGAACGTTGAATTTTAAGTTTATTTTCTTTCGCCTTTCTTGGCAAAATGTCATAGGTTCCAAGAACAAAAATCTTTTCATCTGGCAGAATAAATCCCGATGCAAAAAGAAACGGAACAAGACAACTATTGCTTTGACTTAACGTTTCAGGATTTGCAATTTCAAGTTCAACACCGCTGTTTAAAAGTGTTTTTTTCAAATATTCAGCATCTTGATTTGTTCCTGCAAATAAGATTGAACGATAGCCATCAAAATCATATTTTTTCAAGTCTTTCGCAAGAAGTGACAAATTGTGTGTATATCTTGAAACTGGTGACGACTTAATGTTTAAAATAACCTTCGGATTGAAAAATCTGTTTGTGTTTGTAATTTTTTGAAATGCAATTGAAATGTGATTTGAAAGCTCACTTAAAAAATCTGAAAAAGCAAAAGTGTTCCCAGTTTTTGAAAGCAAAGTGTTTTCTTTTTCAAGTCTTTTGATTTGTTCGGTTTTCTCCCTTTCAAACGAAACACACTCATCATAAACCATTTTGCATTCATCAATCAAAACGACCGAGTCTTCAAGATAATCAAAAATTGAAGCTTTATTTTTGATAAGTGGAAAAATATAGTCAAGAGAAAAACCTGAAAGCCCACTGTCAAGCTTGAACTTAAGGTCATTAATATTCTTCACATAGTCTTCTTTTGCAGTTCCATCTTCAAACTCTCTTTCAAGACATTTTGAAAGATATTTTTGAACAGATTCTTGTTCCCCATCTTCAAAGAAAACATTTGAGCAAGGCAAAACATCAATCGCTTTAACACTCTTGCCTTTTTTCATTGTTTGTCCATCAAGTTCGCAAATTGTTTCAATATATTGGTCAAAAAACTCCACACGATACATTGTGTCTGCTTGCATTGGAAAAACATCAAGAATATCACCACGAAGAGCAAACTGACAAGGAGCAGAAACAAGCTCTTCTCGTTTATAGCCAGCTTTAACAAGTTTTTCAGCAAGAGCTGATGGCTCAATTTTTCCATCAACTTTAATTTTAATAAGATTGTTTAAAATTGCACTTTTGCTTGGATAAAGTGAAAGAATTGCAGAAACCGGCAAAACTAAAACTTGAATTTCACCAGTTGCAAGACGTGAAAGAGTAGCAAGATTATCAATATTCGTCTCATTATTTTTAGCACGAGAAAAAGTGAAATTATCTGCCGAAGGTTTAAGCATCTGTGCTTTCTTTCCATAAATTGATTGAAACATTTCAAGAACTCTGCCCGCTGTCACAAAATCAGCCGTGACATAAACAAGTTTTTTCTTTAGCCCCGAAGAAATTGCAATTTTAAGAGGTTCGCAAGCACCAAAAATAGAGCCAGATTTTTCTGACTCCACCCTTCTATAAAATTCGGCATATTGCGAACTTAAATTTTTAATATCAAAATAGTTTTTCATTTTAATTGGATTTTTGCATGATATTTGCAAAGCTTTCACCTGAAATATACATCATTACAGCATCTTTTCCTTTTTCAATTCCTGCCAAAATGTTTTCTTTGTCACGGAAACGAGAAAGAACAAAATCTGCAAGATCCATGTGTTCTGGTGGTTTTCCGACCCCGATTCGAACACGTGGAAAGTCTGTTGTGCATATATATTCGATAACACTTCTAAGTCCATTGTGTGTTCCAGCTGAGCCATGCTCTCGAACCCTTATTTTTCCAGGGACAAGATCAATATCATCACTAATTATAAGCAAATCTTTTGCTATGTCAATATTATATTTTTTGACAAGGCTTTTAACGGCAACGCCACTTGAATTCATGAAGGTTGTTGGTTTTGCCAAAATCACTTTTGTTCCATTAATGTTTGTTTCAGCAATCATGCTGTCACATTCTTTTTTTGTGCATGAAACCGAAAGTTCTTTGCAAACCGAGTCTATAACCATAAAGCCCATATTGTGGTTTGTATTTTCAAACTCTTTTCCGATGTTTCCAAGCCCAATAACAAGTTTAGTCATTATCTTCACCTGCCTCGCAAATTTTTATAACTTCACCAGGCATAACCTTTTGATTTTCAATAAGCTTAACACCGCCAAAAATTGTAACCATGTCACCAACACTTGAACCTTCTTCCATTGTTACAGGTTTTTCTTGGCTTCCCATAATGTGACAAGAAGATGCAATTGAAACTTTGTCTTTTGCCATCAAGAAATTGATAACATTATTTTTTCCAATGTTAGAGTTTTCACCAATAATTGCATTTGAAATTATCGTGTCTTCCATTATGCTTGAATTATCTTTAATTGCTGTTTGTGAGCAAAGTTTTGCGCCACGAGCAATTTTGCAAGATGAATAAACATATGCCCCATCAAGATATGCACCACAAATTTCAGCATCATTTCCAACTTTTGCATTCTTAAGCTCGCTGTTGTTTCCAATTTTAACATTTTCTCCAACAACAGTGTCACCAGACAAACTCACAAAACTTCCGACAACTGTTCCTTTTCCAATTGTAACGTTTGCCTCAATATAAAGAGAAGATGGGTCTTTGAAATATACCCCATTTTGACTATGAAAATCTACGATTCTGTTTTTAAGCATTTCGGTTATCAAATAAAGCTGACGATATGAAAGTGCCATCATGAAATCTTCTTCATCAAAATAGTAAACTGAAGGAGAATATATTTCATCAACACGGCGAATATAATCAGTTTTAAAAACATAGCCACGAGTAAGTGGGCAAACATTAAGACCCTTTGTTTTTACAAAATCAAGAATATTTAAAATATTCTTTTTTGTGATAAGTGGAGTGTCTGAAAACAAAACCAAAGTATATTCTGCTTCACGAAGAAATGGTTTAATCACGTCTGCAACGGTTTGTTTTTCATGATCAAAGTGAATTAGAACCGGAGTTTCAGGGCAAGCTTTAACAACATATTCATACATCTTAAGCCCCAAAACATCAAGGTTATAACTTCCATTTTCCGCATTAAATTCTTTGCTGTCTTCAAGCAAAACAATGCAGTTTACACTCACATTTTCCTGGTCTCTTTTAATGCTTTTTGCATATGGCTCTTTGCCTTCTGAAATAATTTTTAAATCAAGAAAATCTCCAGTTGTTTCTGGAGAACTATTTCTTGTTTCAGTTTCTGTATAATTATATATTTTTTCCATAACTAAATTTTAATGCTAATTTTTTCCTTTGTTAAACATGTTTTAATTGTTTTTATGTTTTCTTTTTTCTCTAAAATAAGACGAAACCAAATTTGAGCATTCTTCTTCAAGCACCCCGCCAATTACATTTGTTTTGTGATTCAGTTCTGCCCTTTGATTAACTTCTTCAAAAGAAATTGCATTTTCCTTATTATTTTTTGCACCATAGTAAACTGTTTTAAGCCTTGCATTCAAAATTGCACCAGCACACATTAGACATGGTTCAAGCGTCACAAACATTTCACAATCAAGAAGCCTGAAATCGTTCAAGACTTTACATGCTTTTTCAATTGCCAAAATTTCAGCATGAGCAACTGCATTTTTACTTGTTTCACGCTTGTTGAAAGCAGATGCAATGATTTTTCCATCTTTAACAATTACAGCACCAACCGGAACTTCATCGCTATCATATGCTTTTTTCGCAAGAGCAAGTGCTTTTTTCATGAATTTCTGATTTTCTTCCATGTTCACATTCCTTTGCAATTTTACTAAATTTTTTCAATAGATTTTTGTTTTGTTTCCAGATTTTTTCAAGGCAATTCTCACCAAGCGGGTGTGAAAGTTTGTCTGAGCCAACTTCAATTGTAACAGCTGGAATATTAAGTTTTTCAATGCACCAATCTTTATATCCACCACTGCTCGAATTTTGTGCACTTACAATTTTATAGTGCGTTGCACTTTTCACGATTTTTGCAATCTTTTTGTCGCGTTTCAAATTTTCTTTGCGAGCAAAAAAGTCATAATAGATTTCTTCACCTTTACAGTGATAACTTATCGTGAAAATCGGTTTGATTTTTTCTGTCAATGTTATAAGTGCTTTTGTGCACGGCTCACTGTTCGCGCTTTCTCCAACAAACCCGTGCGGTGAAGGATAAAACAAATTTGCTTTTCCAGTTCCCCACCTTGCATCAAAATTTGTGTTAAGATCAACCCCATTTGCATTTGCTTTATAAAGCGAAAAATCTTTGTTTTGATTGTTGATTTCAAGCAAAAATTTTCTTCTATTGCGACTTTTAACAGCCTTTAAACCTAAGGTTGCAATGTCTGCACCGTCTGGGTTTGAAAGCGGAACAAACACTAGATTTGGCATTTTTTGTTTTTTATATTTATCAAAATTATCAGAAATTTCTTCAATCATTTTGCAAACTAAATCGCAAGTGATGTGTTCACGTGCATGAATTGCCGCTTGAATTATCATGCTGTAAGGATTTCCAAAGTCAAAAACTACAGCATAAATTGGTTTTTCAAGCACACTTTTCCCAATAATTTCAATTTTCGAATGTTTAATTTCTTGTTTTAAAAACTCTTCAAGTTTAAAGCTATTCATCTTTTTCCCCCACCTTATAATATGAGAGAAAAGAAAAACTCTAACCTAAAAATCCGGAAATTAAAGTCAAAAGCCAAGAAGCACAAAGATATACAAGCGAAAATGTAAGCATTACAACATATCCAACATTCACTTTCTTTTTCTGTTTTCCAGAGACGATGCCTTTTGTTTCAGCAATAGTTTCACCGTTTTGTTCGGTTTGAACTTCGCAGGCAACTTCAGTTGGTTTGAAGTTTTGATCTTTCAATGCTTTTCTTTCTTTTTCAGCCTTGTCATATTCAGCATATTCATCTCTGTCAGCTTCATATTTTTTGAGCCAAGCAATGTCTTTAGCTGTCAAAGTATCTTTTTCTAAAAGAGCATCAAATTTTTCATGTTGCTTTTTCTCGTCACTCTTTCTAACCTTAATCATTCCAACAATGCAAAGATAAATCAAATATCCAGCAATCGAAGCAATTGCAAGTCCAACAACCAAAGTTACAGCAAGAGAACCCCAAGATGGAATTTCTTCGGCAACTTCACTTGCTCCTGTCGATTTTGCTTGCATGATATAAAGTGCAGTTACTGCATAAAAGTTGTTTAAAAAGTGAATTAAAACAGTAACCCAAATTGAACCAGTATAAACAAAAACATAGCCCAAAATCACACCCAAAATAAATTGATGAATTGTCTGATCAGGACCACCATGCATAAGCATGAAGATAAGCGCACTCATGAAAACCGCATAGGTTTTACCCTTTTCTCTCATTCCGTTTAAAATTGTTGCACGGAAAAGAGTCTCTTCAAAAACAGCAGGAACAACACACATTAAAAATACAAAGAAAATATACATTCCAAAACTTGAAATGTTCATTGAACCAAGGCTTGACGTATATCCAAGTTTTTGAAGTGAATATACAAAAACATTTGTTAAAGACGAGAAACCGAACATGCAAATTGCTGAAATCGCAACTGCCAAAAGTGCAGTTTTCCAGCTAAATTTTTTATTATAAGTTGTTGCTTTTACGAACTCTACATTTCGAGTTGCAGAAACAATGATTGACGACACAATAAATACTGCCTCAACAGTGAACTGTGCAATAAAATATAGTGAAGGGTTAAAAATAATTTCTCTTCTAAAAATTGAAATTATAAGCGAACAAATAAGTTGCAAAATAATGAAACAAACACAGGCATAGCCCGCATCAAACAAATTAAACTGTTTTCTTTTAAGTCTTTTTTCAATTTTAACGGTTTTCTCTTCCATTTTCTTCTCCTTATGAAAAATAGAAATTATTGCCTGGTCTGTCTTGTCTTGAATATCTTAAAAACACATCTTTTTCAAGAACAAATCCCGCATTTTCAAGTGCTTTTGCATTTGCAACATAGGCAAGTTCAACAGTGTTTGTGTTCTCAGACAAGTGAGAAAGCACAAAATATTTTGTTCCTTTCATTGCAAGTTTTACAATTGCTTGAGAGCACTGTTCATTTGACAAATGCCCGTGCTCTCCAAGAATTCTTTGTTTTGTTATATATGGATATTTCGCGCAACCAAGAAGCATTTTTTTGTCATGATTTGATTCGATATAAACAAGATTGCTTCTTTCAATTTTTTCAAGAACAGACTCTGGCATGAAACCAAGATCAGTTGCAAAAGAAATTTTCTTATCGCCACAAACAAAGCTATAGCCATAGCACACAATACTGTCATGCGGCAATTTAAAAGGACAAACCAAAATATCTCCAATTGTGAAATCATAACCTTTCATCTCAACAATTTTTCCACGAACGAATTCTGGAATGTCTTTTAAAAATCCATCTACAATTTCAGCAGGAATATATGCAATTGCTTTATATTTTTTCAAAAACTGCACAAGACAATGAATGTGATCTGAATGTTCATGAGTAATTACAATTGCATCAATATCTTCTGCCTTTTCATTCACAAGTTCAAGACGTTTTTCAAGATTGCTCAAAGAAAGCCCAACGTCAAGCAGAACCTTCATATTCCCCGAATCTATAAATGTACTATTTCCTTTACTTCCCGATGCTAAGTTTATAACTCTCATGTCTAACTCCACAAGAATTTTAGCACATTTTTGAAAATGTGTAAACATTTTTATCTAGATTGTTCCAACAATGGTTTGACCACTCAGCCAACTATCAAAAAAGCCCTCAATATCTCTCCCTGATGTTTTTCTAAAACAAGATATCAGACAATCTGTTGTTGCAATTTTAAATTCATATTCAGCAAAATATTTTTTAAAACATTTTTTAATCTTTTTAACACCAATAATGTCACGAAGTGCATCAAACATCAACACACCCTTCACATAAATCATATATGAATATTCATA
>USJH01000053.1 GCA_900554955.1 uncultured Clostridia bacterium
CACGCAGACTACGTTAAAAACATGATCACAGGTGCTGCTCAAATGGATGGTGCTATCCTTGTTGTTGCTGCAACTGATGGTCCAATGCCACAAACTCGTGAGCATATCCTTCTTGCTCGTCAGGTTGGTGTTCCAAAAATCGTTGTTTTCATGAACAAAATGGACCAACTTGGTGGCGACGAAGAACTTGCTGACCTTGTTGAAATGGAAATCAGAGAGCTTCTTAACCAATACAACTTTGATGGAGACAACACTCCTATCATTCGTGGTTCAGCTCTCCAAGCTATTGAAGCTGCTCAAAAAGGTGACTGGGATGCTCCAGCAATCAAATCTATCGAAGCTTTGATGGATGCTGTTGACTCATACATTCCACTTCCTCCACGTGAGACAGATAAACCATTCCTTATGCCTATCGAAGACGTATTCACAATCACTGGTCGTGGAACAGTTGTTACAGGTAGAGTTGAAAGAGGAATGCTTCACCTTAACGACACAGTTGAAATCACTGGACTTAAAGAGAAACCAGTTTCAACAGTTGTTACAGGTATCGAAATGTTCAAGAAGACAGTTGACGAAGCTATCGCTGGTTACAACATTGGTGTTCTTCTTCGTGGTATCCAAAGAACAGACGTTGAACGTGGACAAGTTCTTGCTAAACCAGGTTCAATTCACCCACATACAGAGTTCACTGCTGAAGTTTATGTTCTTACACAAGCTGAAGGTGGACGTCATACACCATTCTTCAACAACTATCGTCCACAATTCTATATCAGAACTACAGACGTTACTGGTTCAATCACTCTTCCAGAAGGTGTTGAAATGGTTATGCCTGGTGATAACACAAGAATGACAGTTAAACTTATTTCACCTATCGCTATTGAAGAAGGACTTCGTTTCGCTATTCGTGAAGGCGGAAGAACTGTTGGTTCTGGTGTTGTTTCTAAGATCATCAAATAGTTTTTTAGGTTAAAATTTATAACTCTAAAACAAAAAACCAAAAAGGCTCAGACCGAGATGAATGTTAATTCTATCTCGTCCTGAGCCTTTTTCGTTTTTATGCTTTATACTCACAAATTTTAACCTAAAAAGGCAAAGTGAAAATAATAATAAATCTTGGTCAAGAATCTCCAGACATGGATGAATGCTAATTCTATCCAGTCCTGGGGTTTTTGTATAATAAAATCAATATAAAAATATATTTTGGTCATGGTTGAAATTTGAAAACGAAAAACAACAGATTTGTTTGAATTTTCGAGTTTAAAGACGGAAACATGGTTCTTGATAGTATCTTGTGTTACATCAAGGTTCATGTTAAGACTTTAAACCGAAAAGATGAATAAAGGTGTGGATAAAAGTGCCGGCGGTTCGTGAGAGAGCCGGAACAAAAGAATATTCGCAAACTTTGCCCTAAAAAAGGCTAATTTTTGTGTTGAGTAAAGTAATTCGACATATTTTAGCACTATAAGTGCAGAAATTTCAAAAAATTCAAGTAGTCATTTACGCAAGTAAACTCCTACTTGGATTTTTTTTATTTCTTTCTTCTAGCACAAAACTATGTCGTAAAAATAGTAAAGTAAAAAAATAGTGAATTTTTGTTTCCGCATTAGAACAAGTTTTTTACCTAAAACACGTTGCCAGTTCGTAAAAAATGTGATGATTATAATTTTAATAACAGCAAATTTCATGATTCTAAAATAAAAATATATATGTGATAATTTTTTATATAAACACTACTATTTTATAAAAGATTAAATCACATGTGTTCTCTGTAATTTTATAATTAAAAAGGTATAAAAAATTACAATTTTTTGAAAAAATTATATTGACATATTTTTGCTTGTATGGTATTATAGGGTAGATATTATGAAGTATTGTGGCTGATTGCCCTCTGCAAAACTTCTAGGGGTTGGATACATTTGAAGGTTTGGGTTAGAAAATAAAATACAAAATTTTAAGACAAAGATTATATGCTTTGGCTTTTTTTGTGCTTTCTGACTTTTTACTTTTAAGGCTCCAATTCTTGATTGCAAGCGATGAGTTATGAACTTTTTTAAATGCCGTGGAGGTTTACAATGAATTCTAAAAATATTAATATTAAAAAAGTTAAGTATGGAAAAACCGAAAGATACAAGTTCGGTAAAATCGACGAAATTTTGGACATTCCTTATCTTGTTGAAATTCAAAAAGACAGTTTCAACAATTTCTTGACTAAAGGTATTCGTGACGTTTTGAGAGATTTCTCTCCAATCACCGACACTGATAACCTTAACCGTTCAGAGAACCGTGAAGAAAACAAAGACTCTCGTGTAGAGCTTCATTTCCTTGACCACTCTGTTTCTGGAACTCCAAAATATTCAATTGCAGAGTGCAAGTCTCGTGACACAACATATTCTTTGCCACTTAAGGTTAAAGTTCGTTTGATTTATAAGGAAACTGGCGAAGTTGTTGACCAAGAAGTATTCATGGGCGACATTCCAATGATGACAGATAATGGTTCTTTCATCATCAATGGGGCAGAAAGAGCAATTGTTTCTCAACTTGTGCGTTCTCCTGGTGTTTATTGTGACCAAGGGCTTAATAAAGCTGGTCAATTTGTGACAACAACATCAATCCGCCCACACCGTGGTGCTTGGATTGATTTTGAAGAAGATTCAAATGGTGTTTTGTGGGTTCACGTTGATAGAAACCGTAAAATGATTGCAACAATCTTCCTTCGTGCTCTTGGACTTGGAACCGATGAAGCTTTGCTTGAAACCTTTGAAAACAACCCAACAATTGCAAAAACAATTGAAAAAGATTTCACAAAAAGCGAAGATGAAGCTCTTGTTGAAATGTCAAAACGTCTTCGTCCTGGCGAAGTATTCAACCTTAAAGCAATGAAAAAGAACCTTGAAAAAATGTTCTATTCAACCCGTAGATATGACATTTCTGTTGTTGGTCGTTATAAATATAACCAAAAGCTTTCAATTGCTAACCGAATTGCAGGAAAAACTCTTGCAGAAGATGTTGTTTTAAACAAAAAAGTTTTGGCATCTGCTGGTGAAGTTGTAACCGAAGAAAAAGCATGGGAAATTCAAAATGCTGGTGTAAACCGTGTTGTTGTTGAAGGAAAGAAAGGCCCATTTGCTCTTGTTGGTAACAACCGTGTTGACCTTAAAACATATCTTGGTGTAAATCCACCAGAGGCTGAAATCGATGATCTTGTTCACCTTCCAACCCTTCTTGAAATTGTTAAAAATTGCAAAACTCAAGAACAAAAGAAACAAGCCATCATTGAAAACCGTGATGTTTTAATCGGAAGACACCTTGTGCTTGACGATATTCTTTCAGCTGTTAACTATCATTTGTCAATTGCTGAAGGCCTTGGAACATTTGATGATGTTGACCACCTTGGAAACCGTCGTATTAGAACTGTTGGTGAACTTTTAACTTCTCAATTCTTTATCGGAATGGCAAGACTTGAACGTGTAATTTCTGAAAGAATGCAAGTTCAAAACGTTTCAGAAGTTTCTCCAAGCTCACTTATCAACGTTCGTCCTGTTTCTGCAGCTATTCGTGAATTCTTCGGATCTTCACAAATGTCACAATTCATGGAGCAAACCAACCCAATTGCTTCACTTACACATAAAAGAAAAGTTTCATCTCTTGGACCTGGCGCTCTTACTCGTGAACGTGCTGGATTTGATGTTCGTGACGTTCACTATACACACTATGGTCGTCTTTGCCCAAATGAAACCCCTGAAGGACAAAACATTGGTCTTATCAACTCTCTTGCAACATATGCAAAGGTTAATAAATATGGCTTCCTTGAAGCTCCTTACAGAAGAATTGATAAAGCAACAGGAAAACTTACAGACGAAATTATTTATATGACCGCTGATAAAGAAGAAAAATATGTTGTTGCTCAGGCCAACGAACCACTCAACGAAGATAAAACCCTTAAAAATGCAAAAGTTGTTTGCCGTAAGAAAGGTGAAATTGTCGAACTTCCAAAAGAACAAGTTGACTTTATCGATGTTTCACCAAAAGAACTTGTTTCAATTGCGACAACACTTATTCCTTTCATCGAATCAGATAACGCTACACGTGCGATGCTTGCGTCAAACATGCAACGTCAGGCTGTTCCACTTCTTAAAACCGAAGCTCCACTTGTTGCAACAGGTGTTGAACACAAAATTGCTGTTGACTCTGGAGTTATGGTTGTTGCTAAAAATGATGGTGTTGTTTCATATGTTGCTGGCGACAAAATTATTGTTAAAACCGCTGAAGGTGACGAACAATATGACCTTGTAAAATTCATTCGTTCAAACAACGGAACATGCATGCGTCAAAAACCTATTGTTTCAACTGGCGACAAAGTAAAGAAAGGCGATGTTCTTGCAGATGGTCCTGCAACAAAAGACGGCGAACTTTCAATTGGTAAAAACATTCTTATTGCATTCATGCCATGGGAAGGTTATAACTACGAAGACGCTATCTTGATTTCAGAAGCTCTTGTTCGTGACGACACTCTTACATCAATTCACATTGAAGAACATGAAATTGCTTGTCGTGACACAAAACTTGGACCAGAAGATATCACTCGTGATATTCCAAACCTTGGTGACGAAGCTCTTCACGACCTTGACGAAAACGGAATTATTCGTATTGGTGCTGAAGTTGAACCTGGCGACATCTTGGTTGGAAAGGTTACACCAAAAGGTGAAACCGAACTTACCCCTGAAGAAAGACTTCTTCGTGCAATCTTTGGTGAAAAGGCACGTGAAGTTCGTGATACATCACTTCGTGTTCAACATGGTGAAGGCGGTGTTGTTGTTGACGTTAAAGTGTTCACTCGTGAAAATAAAGACGAGCTTGGAACTGGCGTTAACAAAATTGTTCGTGTATATATTGCACAAAAACGTAAAATGAGCGTTGGTGACAAGATGTCTGGTCGTCACGGAAACAAAGGTGTTGTTTCAAGAGTTTTGCCTGTTGAAGACATGCCATTCCTTCCAGACGGCACACCTGTTCAAATCATTTTGAACCCACTTGGCGTTCCTTCTCGTATGAACATTGGTCAGCTTTTTGAAACTCACCTTGGTCTTGTTGCAAAAATGCTTGATTGGAAAGTAGCAACACCAGTATTCGATGGTGCAAAAGAAGAAGAAATTAAAACTCTTTTAAAAGAAAACAATCTTCCAGAAGATGGAAAAATGCAACTTTATGACGGAAGAACTGGGGAACCATTCGAAAACCGTGCAACTGTTGGATATATGTATATGCTTAAACTCCATCACCTTGTTGACGATAAGATGCATGCTCGTTCAACTGGACCATATTCACTTGTAACTCAACAACCACTTGGCGGAAAGGCTCAAATGGGTGGTCAAAGATTTGGTGAAATGGAAGTTTGGGCTCTTGAAGCTTATGGAGCTGCAAACTCACTTCAAGAAATGTTGACTGTTAAGTCTGACGATATCGTGGGAAGACTTAAAACTTATGAATCTATCGTTAAGAACGAAAACGTTGCTGAACCTGGAATTCCAGAAAGCTTTAAAGTTCTTATCAAAGAACTTCAAGGCTTGGCACTTGACATTAAAGTTCTTACTGAAGATAAGCAAGAAATTGGACTTAAAGATATCACCGAAGACGATAGAGATTCTATTGACTTTAGAAAAGAAAAGAAAAATAACCAAGAAGAAATTGACTTGGGTCTTGAAGAAATCACTCCTGAAGACCTTGGAGAAAGCATCTATTCTCCAGATGATGACAATATCAGTGATGCTGGAAGTTTATTTGATTTTGATGATGATCTCTAATAAAATCCAAAAAAATCTTGCGAAATAAGAGGAAATAAAATATGTTTGAATTAAATAATTTTGACTCAATACAAATCGGTCTTGCAAGTCCAGAGAAAATTCGTGAATGGTCTTATGGTGAAGTTACAAAACCAGAAACCATCAACTATCGAACTCAAAAACCTGAGAGAGATGGTCTTTATTGCGAAAGAATCTTTGGACCAACCAAAGACTGGGAATGTCATTGCGGAAAATATAAAAGAATTAGATATAAGGGCGTTATCTGCGACAAGTGTGGTGTTGAAGTAACTCGTTCAAAAGTTCGTCGTGAAAGAATGGGACACATTGAACTTGTTTCTCCTGTTTCTCACATTTGGTATTTCAAGGGTGTTCCATCAAGAATCGGAACAATTCTTGACATGTCTCTTAAGGCTCTTGAACAAGTGCTTTATTTCACATCATATGTTGTTATCGACCCAGGTCAAACAACTCTCGAATTTAAACAAATTCTTAATGATAGGGAATATAGAGAAGCTGTTGAAACTTTTGGCCCTAAAGCCTTCCGTGCTGGAATGGGTGCAGAAGCTGTTAAAGAGCTCCTCTCAATGGTTGACATTGAAGGCGAAGCAAAGAAAGAAAGAGAAATTCTTAACAGCTCTAAAGGTCAAAAGAAACTTAATGCTGCTAAAAAGCTTCGTTTGCTTGAAGCATTCAAGAGAAATGGATCAAAACCTGAATGGATGATCTTGGACGTTATTCCAGTAATTCCACCAGATCTTCGTCCTATGATTCAACTTGATGGTGGCAGATTTGCAACAACCGACCTTAACGATCTTTATCGTCGTGTTATCAACCGTAACAACCGTTTGAAAAAACTTATCGAGCTTGGTGCTCCAGACATCATTATCAGAAACGAAAAGCGTATGCTTCAAGAAGCTGTTGACGCTTTGATTGATAATGGTCGCCGTGGAAAAGCAATCACAGGGGCAGGAAACAGAGAACTCAAATCTCTTTCAGCTCTTCTTCGTGGTAAACAAGGTCGTTTCCGTCAAAACCTTCTTGGTAAACGTGTTGACTATTCTGGTCGTTCTGTTATCGTTGTTGGACCAAACCTTAAAATTTATCAATGTGGTCTTCCAAAAGAAATGGCTCTTGAACTTTTCAAACCATTTGTAATGAGGA
>USJH01000054.1 GCA_900554955.1 uncultured Clostridia bacterium
TTGTTTTTATATTGTTAAATTAAAATAGTAACTTTTGAAAGTCTTGGAAAGTGGGGAAAGGTTATATCTGATATGGAAAGTTAGGGTTTAAATTGTTTTTTTCTTTACTGTCGCCAACAAGTGTGCTTTCTTTTGCTTTGATTGCAAGATTTTGCTGAACACGTTTATACATTTCAATAAGTTCTTTTCGGTCAACCAGTCTAATGTTATTATCTTTTGCAAGGGTTTCAGCTTCAAACGAAAAAGTGCTGTTTGTGACAACCATGCCTTCATTTGCTTTATAGTGGCTCATTGCTCCCATGATTTCTTGAACACTTTTAACACCGACTTTTTTGTTATATCTTTTTGCTTGAACAACAATTTTGCTTCCATTTTCATCGGTCAAGATAATATCGGCACCATAGTCTTTTGCTTTCTTTGTTGTTTCTGCTCCAAAGCCGGCATAAAAGAAAAGTGTTTTAAGATAGTTTTCAAATTCATAGCCTTCCATAATGTCAATGTCGTCAATTGTGGAAGAGAGAAGAAGGATAACTCCACGTTTTCCGTTTTGTTCCCATTTGTGTTTTTTGACTGCTTTCACAACAACTTTTACAGAATAATAAACGACAATAAAAGGAAGCAAAATGATAAGCAATATTAGCTTAAAAATTCGAAGCAAAAATGGATCTTTTTTGCTTTCGTTTTTGCTGTTTTTATTTTCGTTGGTTTTTATTTGATCTTTGTTTAAATTTTCTTTCATATTGCATATTATAACGAAAAATGAGTTATTTTTCAAATAAAAAATATAATTTTTGCGTTTTTTTGCTAATATTAAGTTGCTTAAAATTTGTCAAACATGATAAAATGCTTTAAAAGGAGAATGATAATGATAATTGCAATTGACGGAACTGCTTCAAGCGGAAAAACAAGTGCGGCAAAAGAACTTTCAAAAAGGCTTGATGTTCCACTTCTTCCAACTGGGCTTATTTACAGGGCAATCACCCTTAAAGCGATAAATGAAAACATTGTTCCTGAAAATCAAAGCGGGCTTTCTAAAATGCTTGAAAACACAACAATTGAAACGGTCTATATGAACAAATCTGTAAGTGTATATCTTGACAAATTGCCAGTTTCATATGAGTTTTTGAAAAGTGAAAAAGTTTCAGAAAATGTTGCAAAATATGCTTGCATTCCTTTTGTTCGTGAGTATGTTCGAAAAATTCAAAGACAACAAGCCGATTTGCACAAAAACATTATTGTTGAAGGAAGAGACATTGGAAGCATTGTTTTCCCAAATGCAGACATTAAATTTTTTGTTGATGCCGATCTTGAAACCCGTGCAATTCGCCGTCAAAAAGAGTTTTTGAATGCTGGTGAAAACATGTCGCTTGAGCAAGTTAAAGAGGCAATTATCGAACGTGATGAAGCAGACAGAAAACGAATGATTTCTCCACTTATCATGACAAGCGATGCGATTTTGATTGACACATCTAACATGAATGTTATGCAAGTTGTTGACCTTATGATTGAGAAAATAAATCAGAAGAAAAAACATGAAATATAGTGTTTTGTTTCAAGAATTTTAAAACCCTATAAAACATAAAATAAAGAGCAGAAAAATGCTCTTTTTTCATGCAAAATTTCTGGCGAATAATAAATAAAATATCAGATTTTTTAAAAGAAGAGTTGAATTTTGCGAAAATGTGCAAAGCATGTTTAAAACCGCAGTCAATCGCATAAACTAGGCAATAAGGAGAAGAAATGTTCGAACTTACTATCAGCACATGCAAAGCAAAATATAAAGACATAGACTTTATTTTTTCCATTTTAAAAAACAAAATCAAATCGGTTAAAGGCATCATTGTTTGTGAAGAAGTTGACGGCAGAACAAAACTTGCTTTTGCCGTTCCAAGCGGTCAGAAAGATTATGCAATTTCACTTGCTTTTGATGCAATTTCCGAAGCAATTATCAAAAGCTATAAATATGACTTTTTAAAGCATAACATTTCGCTTCAAACTGGCAACAAAATTGCAGAGAGTGCATTTATAAGTGCGCTTTCGGTTTACGATAAGCAAAGTGATAAAGAATTTATCAAAAGAGAGCTTAAACCAACAGGTGAAATTTTGATTGATAGCTTTTATAATTTCCGACTTTGGGAGCTTGAAAAACGATGGAAAAATATTGCTGATCTTATGAGTGAAAATGCCAGCTATCTTAATCTTAGCGGAAGCTTTTCTGATCTTATGAAATTTTTGGTTTTGTCGAATGAGTGCGGGGAAAAAGAAGTGCACGTAAGGAAGGGTGAAGGCAACATCTTTTGTTTGGCAGAGTCGGGCAAAGAACTGTTTAACATGATATATGACACGTCAGATGACAATCTTATCATTAATATTTTGTCTGAACTGATTTCGCTTTCTCCAGAGAAAATCATAATTCATAAAGAGCTTGAAAACACAGCAATTGCTGGGGAAATTTTGAATGTTTTTGACAAACGAGTTTGCCTTATAAAAAATTAGAAAAAAACAATATAAAGTGTTGACAACCTTTAAGGCTTGGACTATAATATGTGCATATTTAGCGAAAAGGACAAGTAGAAACAAAAACCTACTATAGAGAGCAAACTTCCTGGGCTGAAAGAGTTTGCAGCAAGATTTGTTTTGAAACCACCTTGATAGAACCTAGATAAAACTGTTTAAAGTGGTTGGCTTTTGCCGATAAGTAAGGTGGAACCGCGGAATGAATTTTTCGTCCTTACATTTTGGTTATTTTTCATAATCAAAGTGTGGGGCTTTTTTTATGGAAAAATCACAACAAAAATAGAAGAAAAAGGGGAATAAATATGAAAATTAAACTTAGAGATGAAACAAGAGAATTTGAAAATGACATCACAGTTTTAGATGTTGCAAAAAGCATTTCTGAAGGCTTGGCACGTGTTGCTGTTTGCGGAAAACTTAATGGACATTTGGTTGACCTTTGCCAGCCAATTTCTTCAGACTGCGAACTTCAAATCATCACAAACAAAGACAAAGAATATAAAGAGATAATGCGTCACACAACTGCACACATCATGGCACAAGCTGTGAAAACAATTTATCCAACTGCAAAGCTTTCAATTGGCCCTGCAACTGAAGATGGCTTTTATTATGATTTTGAATTCAAGAGCCCAATTTCTCAAGATGACCTTGATAAAATTGAAGCTGAAATGAAAAAAATCATTAAAGCAAACTATGAAATCAAAAGAAGTGTTATTTCAAGAAAAGACGCACTTGCATGGGCAAAAGAAGAGGGCGAAACTTATAAAATTGAACTTATCAATGCAATTCCAGAAAATGAAGAAGTTTCAATGTATACTCAAGGTGACTTCTCAGATGTTTGCCGTGGACCACACCTTAAATCAACTGGAATGGTTAAAGCTTTCAAACTTACAAAACTTGCTGGCGCATATTGGCGTGGCGATGTTAAAAACAAAATGCTTACAAGAATTTATGGTGTTGTGTTTGAAAAAGCAAGCGAAATGGAAGAATATTTCAAAATGCAAGAAGAAGCTGAAAAACGTGACCACCGTAAACTTGGAAAAGAACTTGATTTGTTCTTTTTAAGTGACTATGCACCAGGACTGCCATTTTTCCTGCCAAAAGGTCAAATTGTAATTAACGAACTCACAAATTTCTGGAGAGAAGAACACAGAAAAGCTGGCTATGTTGAAATTACAACTCCAATGGCTCTTAACCGTAAACTTTGGGAAGTTTCAGGACACTGGGATCACTATAAAAAGAACATGTATACTTTCAAAGTTGAAGACGACCAATTTGCAATCAAACCAATGAACTGCCCAGGCGGAATGCTTTTCTATAAAGAAAGAATGCACTCATATAAAGAGCTTCCACTTCGTGTTGCAGAACTTGGAAAGGTTCACCGTCATGAAGCAAGCGGAACTCTTCACGGACTTTTCCGTGTTCGTTGCTTCACACAAGATGATGCACATATTTTCATGACTCCAGATCAAATTGAAAGTGAAGTTGCTGCTATCATTCATTTGGTTGACAGAATGTATAGTGTGTTTGGACTTGAATATCACCTTGAACTTTCAACAATGCCAGAAGACCATATTGGAACACTTAAAGAATGGAACCATGCAGAAACTTGCCTTAAAAATGCACTTGAAAAAATTGGTAAAGATTATGTTATCAATGAAGGCGATGGTGCTTTCTATGGTCCAAAAATCGACATTCACATTAAAGACGCAATTGGCAGAACATGGCAATGCGGAACAATCCAACTTGACATGCAACTTCCAAAACGTTTCAAACTTGACTATGTCGCTCAAGACGGATCACGTCAAGAACCAATCATGCTTCACAGAGTTATTTTCGGATCAATTGAAAGATTCTTCGGAATTATCACTGAAAACTTTGCTGGTGCATTCCCACTTTGGCTTGCACCTGTTCAAGCAATTGTAATTCCTGTAAGTGAAAAGAGCATGGAATATGCTTCAAAGGTTGCTAAAAAGTTTGAAGATGCAGGAATCAGAACTGAGCTTGATTCTAAGAACGAAAAGATTGGATATAAGATTCGCATGGCTCAAATGCAAAAAATTCCTTATATGATCATTGTTGGTGAAAACGAAGCAGAAAACAAAACAATTTCTGTAAGAATGCGTGGAAACGTTGAAGAAAAAGATGTTAAACCAGCAGACCTTATCAAGAGAATGAAAACAGAAATCAAAAATAAAACAAGATAATGCTTGACAAACACTGAAAAGTGTTATAAAATAGTCTCGCTTTACAAGAGAAAGACCACTTTCCACCTGACGAATGAAAGATTTTGTCATGGTTAACATTAGTTTTTAAACCAAAAATTCGCTGTTGTCCGCATGCGAAGTTTTGGAAGAAATACTTTTGGGGTGGAAAATTTCTTTCCACTCCATTTTTTATGGTATTCTTGGAAGCAAGATATTCAAGCACAAAAGTGCTTTTTCAGGGGGATAAGACTATAAAACAGGAACATCAATTGAATGGTGAAATCACCGATAAAGAAGTTAGACTTATTGGCGAAAACGGCGAACAACTTGGCGTGATGAGCTCACGTGAAGCAAACCGTTTGGCAGATGAAGCAGGCCTTGACCTTGTTAAAATTTCTCCAAATGCTGTGCCACCAGTTTGCAAAATCATGGATTATGGCAAATTTATTTATGACAAAGCAAAAAGAGAAAAAGAAGCAAGAAAAAATCAAAAGGTTGTTGAAATCAAAGAAGTTCAACTTTCAATGACTATTGAACAACACGACATTGATATTAAAGCTAAAAATGCAACAAAGTTTTTGACAAGTGGAAACAAAGTTAGAGTTGTGCTCCGCATGCGTGGTCGTCAACTTGCATATTCAGCAAAAGGAATCGAGATCGTTAACAATTTCTGTTCTCAACTTGAAAGTGTTTCAGTTAAAGACAAAGAACCAAAAGTTGAAGGAAGAAATGTTGTTGTAGTCCAAAAAATCAGAAGTAAAAATAAGGAGAGAATAATTATGCCAAAACAAAAAAATAACAGTGCTGCTAAAAAGAGATTTAATGTTCTTAAAAGTGGCAAAGTAAAACGCGGACATCAAAACAAACGTCATATTTTGACAAAGAAAGAAACTGGTCGTAAGCGTGCTTTAAGAAATCCAGCTTATGTATCAAGCACACAAGAAAAAACAATAAAAAAACTTGTGGGAAATCAAGACTAAGGAGAGAGCGACATGAGAATTAAAAGAGGCGTTAACGCAAACAAGAAAAGAGTAAAAATCCGCAAGCTTTCAAAAGGATACAGAGGCTCAAAAAGCACTCTTTATAGAGTTGCTCGTCAAGCTGTGATGAAAAGCGGTAACTATGCATATGTTGGAAGAAAGAACAAAAAACGTGATATGCGTAATCTCTGGATTGCAAGAATCAATGCAGCAGCAAGAGAATATGGTCTTTCATATAGCAAAATGATGCATGGTTTGAAAGTTGCAGGAATCGAACTTAACAGAAAAGTTCTTGCAGACCTTGCTGTTAATAACAAAGAAGCATTTGCAGACGTTGCTGCAAAAGCTAAAGCAGCTTTAAACTAATATTTTTAAAGTTAAAACTCACACATTTTTGTGCGAGTTTTTTTTATTTATATTTGTTTGACAAAAATTGCTGTTGCTTTTACAATATAAAAAACAAAGAAGGAAACGAAAATGGAAATAATTTCAAGTGTGAACAACGAAAATGTGAAAAGAGCTGCCAGCCTTAGCGAGAAGAAATATCGCAGGTTTTATGGCACTTTTCTTGTTGAAGGATATAAAACTGTAAACGAAGTTGTTTGCGGTGCAATGGAACTTGAAAAACTTTATGTTGAGCAAAGTTTTGTCACAAAATATAGCGACATTATTGCAAAGTGTGAACCAAACGTAATTTTGCTTTCAAAACCTGCTTTTGACAAGATTTCTGACACTGTAACAAGTCAAGGAATCATTGCGGAAGTGAAAATGCGTCCATCACTTGATTTCCATATCACAGAGCCAATTTTGGTTCTTGACAGAATTTCAGACCCTGGAAACATGGGAACAATCATTCGAACTGCAGCTGCAACTGGTTTTCGTGACATTGTCTTGATTGATTGCTGTGATCCATACAATCCTAAAACTGTTCGAAGCAGCTCAGGCGGGATTTTCTATGTTGATCTTTATCCAATTTCAGTTGATGAACTTTTTGACGAGTGCAAAAAAACAAACACGAAAATTTATATCACAGACATGGCTGGTGAAAATATTTTCAAAATGCAAAATATTGATGAGAAATATGCACTTGTAATCG
>USJH01000055.1 GCA_900554955.1 uncultured Clostridia bacterium
ATGAGTTCTTGCATAGTGAACATAGTCCCAAACAACAAGGAAATATTCAACAAATCCAAGTTCGTGTATAAGTTTAAGTTCTTTCTCTGCCCTTTCTCTTACTTCTGGAGTTATCTCACCATATTTTTTCTTTAAGCCTTCCCAAGTCATGTCTTGCAAAAACTCAAAGTTATCTTGCCCGTTTGGGGCTTGATAAAATGGGATAAAGTTTTCAGTTGCTGGCAAAATATATTTCTTGTCAACACCCGAGCCATCTTCAAAATGAATGTCACCATGCGCCTTGCAACGAATGATAACATCACACTTGTCTGCAATTTCTTTTGTGCGATCAAGTGCCTCTTCATATCCTGGCAATGCTTCAAGCATTTCCTCATAGGTTTTATAATAAAATTCGTGTGTTTCAAACTTTAAACGGTTTGGGTCATCAATTGTTTTTTGCATTTGAATGCACATTAAAACATCTTGAATTTCCCAATCTTCTTTTTCAAGATAGTGAACATCGTTTGTTGCAACAAGCTGAATGCCTGTTTCTTTGCTCATTTTTGTCAAGCCTTCAAGAACAATTTTCTGTTCTGCAAGACCATGGTTTTGAATTTCAAGATAGAAATCTCCAGGGGCAAAAAATGAGTTAAGTTTCAAAGCAAATTCTTTTGCCTCGTCATATCTTCCTTGAAGCAAAAGTTGTGGAATGTGCCCAGCAAGACAAGCAGACAAACATATCAAACCTTCAGAATGTTCTTTCAAACAATCATAGTCAATTCGTGGCTTATAATAAAATCCTTCTTTTGAAGCAATTCCTGAAAGTTTCAAAAGATTTTGATAACCAGTGTTGTTTTTTGCGATAAGAACAATATGCCCCATGTCTGCCTTTCCAATTTTATTGAAACGGTCATGACAAATATAAAATTCGCAACCAATGATAGGTTTAATTTTCTTTGCAAGGCAAGCCGCATAAAGTTGCATTGCACCATACATGTTGCCATGATCTGTAATTGCAACAGCTTTCCAACCACGTTTCACTGTTTCATCAACAAGTGCACCAATTTTTGTTGCACCATCAAGCAAACTGAATTCTGTGTGCAAATGAAGGTGCACAAACTCTTTTCCCATTAGCCTATCTCCTTTGAAATTTCAATTATCTTTTTAAAACGAAGTGCAATTGCACCCTTGCTCACCTTAACTGGCAAAACTTCAGCAATCTCATTCAGGCTTCCTTCTGGATTTGCAAGCCTTGCAAGTGCAACTTCTTGAAGATTTTCAGAAAGCGATTCAAGTCCAACTGTGTTTTTGATATTTTCAATAGCAACAAGTTGCTCGGTTGCCGCCCTGATCGACTTGTCAATGTTTGCAGAAATGCAGTTTGTTTGACGATTTACAAGGTTTCGCATTTCTCTTCCTGCCCTTTCATTTTCCAAAATAAGCAGATTTTTGTGTGCTCCAAAAAGGCCAAGAAGCCTTGAAATGCTTTCAGCTTCTTTTAAATATACAATATAACTTTCATTTCTTTCAACCTTGCGAGAAATAATGTCAAACTCTGCAAGAAGATTGCAAATGTGGTCTGCTTGAACACTTGACTGAACACTCCACTCCATGTGATATCCACTTGTTTTGCTTTGACTTGTCATGTCATTAATGTCAAGGTGTTCAGGAATTGAAATGCTTCCAGCACCAAGAAAAAATCCCTTTAAATAGTCAAGTTTATCGCTTTCTTCAATTGTCAAAACACTGTCGCCAAGACGATTAATTTCATAGTTTCCAGACTTTGAAAAACTGATGATTCCAAGGTCTGTTAAAATTTGTCTTCCAGTTTGGTGATCAATTGCAAGCTCGCATCTTGTTTTTTGTTTAAAATTCACATTTTGCTCGGTTTCATTAAACTTTGCTTGCGGATAGCTTTTCATAATGATTTTTTTCACAAATTCAATAAATGTTGTGTTTTCACTCGACACAGTAAAAGAAAGCCCACCACCAGATGATAGAACAAGACTTCCCGCAGATAAAATCATTCCGCACAAAAGAGCGAAGTTGTTTCCTTCGCCTGGCAAAACGCAAATTTCATTTTTAACATCTTGTGAAAAACTCATATATTTCCTTTGTTATTTTGTATTTTTATTTATAAATTTTATCAATATTTACAATTCTGTCTCTTGGAATGTCATATTTCTCAATAAATTCAAGAACTCTTGAAACATTTGCAACATTATCTTTTCTATGTGCATCGGAACTTACAATAAAGTTGCAACCACTATCAATAAGTTGTTTTGCTTCTTCTTCAGAAAAGTCAATATGTTTGTTATTAAGTTCAATAAGTGTGCCCTTTTCTTTTGCTTTTTTGCAAACTTTTTCAAGGTCAACCTTGATATATGTATTAATGTGTGAAATGATTGCAACATTATATCGATCAAGGCAGTTTAAATATGCATTTGTGTTGATTTCTTTTTGTTTTTCTGGTGCAAAAATCTTTCTAAGTGGGCAATAAATGTTGTTTATTGTTCCACGATGATATCCAACAATCAAATTATCAAGAAGCTTAATTTCGTCTTCTTTAAGGTCGATTTTGCCGTCCTTTCCAACAAGATTTGCTTCAACACCAAAATATAAATTAAGGTCGGTGTTGTTTTTCAAACCTTCAAGTTCTGACTTTGCTTTTTTAATGTTTTTTCTTTTAATTCCAAACAAATAGTGTGCTGGGCCATGGTCTGAAATTCCATATGAAGCAAGCCCTTTTTCTTCTGCACTTTTCACGTTTTCAGCAATTGTGCTTTTCCCGTGATTATTTTTGCTATATTTGCTGTGGGTATGATAATCTCCCGTTATTCTCATTGTCTTCTCCTATAATTTCAATTTCAGTTTCAAGCCATATACCAAACTTGTCAAACACCGTTTTTTGAACATGACGAATAAGTTTTAAAATGTCTTTATATTTTGCATTTTCGCTTATAATGAAGTTTGCATGCTTTTCACTTACAAATGCGTGTCCAACTTTTGCATTTTTTAGCCCAGCCTGGTCTATAAGCCTTCCCGAAAAATCACCCTGTGGGTTTGCAAACACACACCCAGCGCTGTTACCTTTCGGTTGAGATACCATTCGCTTCTCTGTCACCTTTTTAATTGTTTCAGAAATGCTCTTTATATCTGAGAATTCAAGCTCGAAAGTAACTTTCAAAATTGTCACATTCGAATTTAAAATTTCTGTCCAATGGTTTTGCTTTTCCACACTCTGCGGATCGATTGACACTACATTTCCATTAACAAATGCTAAAATAGAAACAATTCTGTCAAAAATGTTAACACCATTTGCACCTGCATTCATCACAACCATTCCACCAACAGTTGCCGGAATTCCAAACAACTTTTCAAGTCCTGAAAGGTGATGTTTTTCGCAAAACAAGATAACTTGATTAATATTTACACCCGCCGAAACAGTAAGATAATTTTGCTCCAAAACAAAATCTTCACAAATCGACTTTGTGCAAACAAAAACCATTTTTTGCTTCTTGTCACTGATCAAAAGATTGCTCCCAGCACCAATAACTTTTGTTTTGGTTCCGCTTTCATCAAGAGTTCTTAAAACTCTAACAAATTCTTTTGATGTTCGTGGACAAACAATTGTTGCTTTTCCACCAACTTTAAAGGTTGTAAATTCTGAAAGTTTCGCTTTTCTTACAATTTGTTTTGAAAAACAAGAGCATGTTTTCTTTTTACACATACATTCTACCCCAAATTCAAAAAAATTTCAACTTATACACATCTTTTTCCGTATTTTATGCAATTTTGCTTTTAGCACATATTATTTTGTATAAATAATGTTAAAAAGTGCTTTTAACTATAATTTTATCATCAATAACCTTTTCAAGTTTCGACAATGGCAATTTGTCATATACCTTTGCTCCTGTCACCGAAAACATTCCAATTTTTTCAAGCAACTTTTGTTGCTTTTCTTCCAAAATAAATGCAATAAATTTTTCACAAACCTGATATTTTACCTTACTGTTTGCCAAAATTCCAAGATATTGCACAAGATCAGTGAATTCTTTTATCGGTTCATATCGAACTCCACTTTCCTTCCCAGCCATAGCTCTGTTTTCCATTCTGAAAACATCTCGCTGAGTTCCAAGAAGAATGTTAGATTTGCCAAGAACAAAACATTCATATGCCTCATATGGACTCTGCGAATTATATTTGCTGTCAACAATCCCGCTTTCAGCAAGTGACACAACACTTGATGAAACAAATTTTCTTGAAAATGCATCAAGTGCAGATGTAAACTCACCTTTTCCAAAAGTTAAAGAATTTGTGTGGATTGTTCCTTTCTTTTTAACAGTGTCAACCGCAAGAGCAAAAGCAAGTGTTGAAAGTGCAGTTTGCGGATCCTTACCCGCCTTATCAATTCTTTCATTTGAACTTATAAGCGAATATGCACCAGCCATTATAGGAACCGCAACAAAAGCTCCATTTTGAAGCCCCGCACTGTAAAAGTTTGGCAAAAGCGAAAGCCCAATGCTGTCATCAAGGCGATGAAACTTGCCATTAAAAAACTTGTTCATGCCCGTTCCAAAACAAACCATATCGGGATAAATTCCACTTTTCACCGAAGATACAACTTCATCTTCACACATGTTTTGAACCATTATCAAAACGCCTTTATTCTTCTTTTCAAAAAGCATTGCAACATTTTCAAGAAAGTTAGATTTCGGAAGACTTCCACCTTCAAAACTATCAATATTCCAAAGCCGCAAAATCCCCTGATATTGGGACTTTTTGCCAAAAAACTTTTCAGAAAACTCATTTCCATGCTTATCATAAAGAACTTTTGCAAGTGGAAACAAAACCAAAATCAAAATAAGCAAACACATCAAAAAGAACTTTGAAACACAAACAAAAATAAAACCCTTCTTTACTTTTCGTTTTTTCTTTTTCTCACAACTTTGCCCACCTGTTAAAGCCCCATCGTCTTTAAATATATCCTTTTCTTCTTTCACATTTTCAACGTTGTTTTCTTTTTCCATATTAAACAATATGCAAAAATCCACCAAAAAATAATTTTTCACAAAACATATAAAAATTTTCCACAATAAAAAACTGCCATTCAAAAACGAACAGCAGCAGATTGACTCTAATTTTTCAGATAAAAAATTCAGCCCTTTCAAAGACGAACAGCAGCAGGTTGGCACATCTTTTTTTCAATTTTGCCGTTTTAAATTTAGTTAATATTTCCAAAGACGTCAAACAGCAGATTGGCATAGATTTTTGAGATAAAAAAACCGAACAAGGTTTTCGATATTATGTTCCGGCTCTCTTCCGAACCGCCGGCACTTATCCCCGCACCTTCACCCGTCTTTTTGGCTAAAACTCTAAACTAAAAACCCCGATGTAACACAATATACTTTCGGGAACTTTACTTTAAAGTTTTATCTCAAAAATCCAGGTAAATTTGCTGTTGTTCGTTTTCATATAAACAAAAATGAATTGACCACAAATTTCAACAAAAAAAACAGTACCTAATAAATAAGTACTGTTTGGTGTTTTTAGCCAAAAAGATGTGCAAAGATGCAGTTGTTTCTTTCGCCGACTCGATACAAATTTTCATAACGGAAAAAATTTATCTTTTTTTTCAATTTTGCCGTTTTAAAGCTAAGATTTGTGTTTATAAGAAAGAAATAAAAAAAGTTTTACGCAGGAGTTTATTTGCATAAATGACTGTGTAAAACTTTTTATATTTTCTGCACTTAGAAACATGAAGATTAGCTTTAAAATTATCTCTTTGAGAATTGTGGAGCCTTACGAGCTTTCTTAAGTCCATATTTCTTTCTTTCTTTCATTCTTGGGTCACGTGTCAAGAATCCAGCAGCTTTGATGTCTGCTTTATAAGCTTCGTTTGAAAGAACCAAAGCTCTTGCAATTCCATGACGGCAAGCACCAGCTTGACCTGAAAGACCGCCACCATAAACATTAACGATAACGTCATATTTATTTTCAGCGCCAACCAAAACGAGTGGTTGTTTTACAATGTTGATGAGAGTGTCAAGACCAAAATATTTTTCAACTGGTTCTTTGTTGACAACAATGTTACCTTCACCAGGCATGATTCTTACTCTAGCAATTGCTTTTTTTCTTCTTCCAGTTCCCCAGATTTGTTCTTTTTTAGATACGGTTGCTTTTTTTGCCATTACTCTTATCTCCTTCCATCAAGATTAATAAGTTCTGGATTTTGAGCTTGATGTTCATGCTCTGCACCCTTGTAAACTCTTAATTTTTTGATCATTTGTCTGCCGATACGATTTTTTGGAAGCATTCCCTTAACAGCTTCGTAAACAGCTTTGTCTGATTTTTCTCTGAGCATTTCTTTGTATTGGATTTCTTTAAGGCCGCCAATATACAAAGTGTGGTATCTATAATACTTTTGCTCCATTTTTTTACCAGTCAAAACAACTTTATCAGTATTGATAACAACAACATGGTCACCAGCATCTACGTTTGGAGTGAATTCTGGTTTATTTTTTCCACGGAGAATTGCAGCAACTTGACTTGCAAGTCTTCCAAGAGGCATATTTGTTGCGTCAACCAAATACCATTTTGTT
>USJH01000056.1 GCA_900554955.1 uncultured Clostridia bacterium
CTTAAAATCCCTCGGACCAAAAGTCCATACCGGTTCAAGTCCGGTCAACAGCACCAAATCACCCCTCAATAGAAGGGTGATATTTTTTTTGCATTTAATTATAATTCGTGATTTTTCGTCCCTACGGGACTTAAGGCTGTCGCCCCAGACCGCAACAAGTTGCTCCCAGGCTTTAGCTAAAAAATAAACAATTTTGATTCGCTTTTAAATTCTGATTTGATGTGATATAATATACATTATAAAATACTAGGAGAAAATTAAACATGATTCACTCTATGGCGGGCGGGAAGCTTGGGAATTTAGACTTTTCAGGCTATGCAAAGGTTGAACTTTTGCAAGGCAATTTGGCGGGCAAAATGTTTTGGTATCGATCACCATTTGCAGAACTTGAACTTAATGATGAAGTTATTGTTCCTTTTGGAAATGATGGTTTAAAGGTTCTTGGAAAAGTTGTAAGGATAGACAGGGCAGTGTCAAGCCAAAACTCACCAGTTCCCGCATCAAAAGCAAAATCCATAATTCGAATTTTAGACCGAAAACTTTAATGAATTATTAAAAATAATCAAACAAAAAACAGATTTATTTTAAATATTAATAAACAAAAGCAGATTTTATATCTGTTTTTTTTATTTAATAACTCATAAGCTTTACTATGTTTGATTTTGTTTCTGGAACAGATGAACTCTCACACCTTACGTAAACTTGATACTCACAAATCTCAGATGGCGGTGCAGAGTTATCTTGAAATTTCAAAACAGAGCCATTTCCAACAGTTGAATAGATTATTTCTTGTTTGTTTCTGCAAGTTCTTACAAGTTTAAAAATAAAACCATCTTTCGTGTCAAAAGTTAAAATTGGTTTTTGATTTTCTTCCATTTTTACACTGAGCGCAGGAACAAAAACATCAATTTCTGAAGAATATGGTGGCAAATTATCAACAGAGAAAAGTGCTGATTTTTTATAGCGATTTTGAGTTTGCGGAAGAGCAAGTGAAACATTTCCTTTTTCAAGACTTCGAGTGTCAATATCCATCGTCACAACGTCACTCGGTTTCTCAAAACTAGAAGGAGAATAATCTTTATATATTATACTCAAAATCTCTTTTGCAAGGTTTGCGGGATATGATGCACCATTCACACTTGAAGAAAGATTTCCACTTTTTGAATTTGCGCCATAATAGCACACAATTGTATGATCAGTTGTATAACATGCCGTATAAGCATCACTATTTTGCGAAGAAGACGGAACTCCAACAGTTCCAGTTTTTGCACATAAATCAAAATTAAAACCAGAAAGCCTTCTTGCAGTTCCATTTTTACAAACACCTTTTAACATGTCCGAAATCAAATATGCAGTTGAAGGTTTCATTGCTCTTGTCAGTTTCTTTTCGTCTTTATATAAAACCTCTCCAGATTCAGAAACAATTTCTGAAATATAGGAAGATGGACAAAATTCACCGCCGGTTGCGAAACAAGAATAAGCATCTGCAATTTGTTTTATGGTTATTCCGTTTGTCATTCCGCCAAGTGCCAATGCAAGATTTGTGTCAGCTTTATCAAAATCAACACCAAGCCCTGATGCAAAGCCTTTCGCTTTTGCAACACTAACATTAGAAAGGATTTTGACCGCCGGAATATTTAACGACTTTTCAATTGATTGTCTGACAGACACGTTTCCATGAAATGTTTTTGATGCATTTTGCGGAGCATATCCATCAATTGAAATTGGTTCATCTTTAACTATTGTTTCAGAAAAGATTTGTCCATTTTCAAGAGCAGGAGCATAAACCAAAATTGGTTTAATAAGCGAGCCAGGTTGTCGCCTTTGTGTAACGTTGAAATTTAAAATTCCATTCACACTTACAACATTTTTTGTTCTATTATCAACAACAAAAACTCCAATTGTTGCTGGATTTCCATTTTCGCCATCAACCATTAAATTTTGATTTTGAAGAAGTTTATCAATCTCATTTTGAAGTGAAAAATCAATGTTGCATTTAATTTTGATGTTCATGTTTTTAAGTTGATTTTCTGTAATTTTTAATTTATCACAAGCTTCTGAAATTATACATTTTTTTACACATTTCATTGTTTTAGAGCTGTTTTTCACTATGTTTAGTGGCGATTTTGCGTTTTTTTGATATTCTCCATTTGAAATATATCCTTGTTTTTCCATGCAAGACAAAACCAAATTTCTTCGTTTTAAACAATTTTCGGGATAGGTTAATGGGTCATAAATTCTTGGAGCATTTATAATTCCAGCCAAAGAAGCACTTTCATTTATGTCAAGTTCATTTGCACTTTTTGAAAAGTAAAGTGAGCTTGCGTTTTCAATTCCATAAGCTCCATTTCCGAAATAAATCGTGCTTAAATATTCTTCCAATATTTTGTCTTTTGAAAGAACCTTTTCAGCCTTTAAAGCAAGTTTAATTTCCTTCATTTTTCGAGTTAGTGTTTTTTCTCTTGAAAGGTGAGTGTTCTTTATAAGTTGCTGTGTTATTGTCGAAGCACCTTCACTGAATTTTCGTTTCTTAAGATTTTTGATTGTTGCACCAACAATTCTTTTTGCATCAATACCATTGTGTGAATAGAACCTTTTATCTTCAATTGCAATGAATGCATTTTTAACATGATTTGGAAGTTCTTTAATGTCAAGCTGTTTTTCTTCTCCAAGCGAACTTAAATCAATTTCATTTCCCAAGTTATCACAAACGGCAAATGCAACTTGATTTTTATTTCCACCAAATAGCGACATATCAAGCGATGCATCTTTAGTTTCATAAAAAAACAAAAACAGAGCCGTAATTGGTAAAATTATCATTATGCCAAGTATCAAAAGCGAAATTTTCTTTAAAACAGAATGCTTCTTTTTCATTTGTCTTAGTATGGGCGGTTTTTGAAAATATTATAACTTAATGGCGATTTGTGTTGAAAAAATAAATATATTTGTGTATAATAATTTACATTAATGGGAGTCTGGGCATTCTTTTTAGATCCGTTAAAATTGTGCCAAGAAATCCAAAAGGCAGGAAAAATGAACTATTTAATTAAAACTTATGGGTGCCAAATGAATGTTCACGAAAGTGAAAAACTTGCAGGCATCTTGGAAAAAATGGGATATTCTCCATGTGAAAAAGAAGAAGATGCAGACCTTGTTTTGTTTAACACTTGCGCAATTCGTGAAAGTGCTGAACAAAAAATCTTTGCACACATTGGCGAACTTAAAAAACTTAAAGCAAAAAACAAAAACATGATCATCGCAATTTGCGGATGCATGTCACAACAAAAAACATATCCAGAAACAATCATGAAAAAGTTTCCATATGTTGACATTATTTTTGGAACTCACAACATTGCTGATTTTGAAAACTTTATCGAAAAACGAAAGGCTTCTAAAAAACGTGTTATAGACATTCAAGAAACCGAAAACATTGCATGCCGTGACAGCATGCCAAAAAAGCGCACAAGTGGAATTAATGCTTGGGTTAATATCATGTATGGTTGCAACAACTTTTGCACCTATTGTATTGTTCCATATGTTCGTGGAAGAGAAATTTCAAGACCGCTTGAAGACATTGAAAAAGAAGTTCGAGAACTTGTTAGACAAGGATATAAACAAATCACACTTCTTGGTCAAAATGTTAACAGCTATGGCAATGATATTGGTGATGGCAAAACAACTTTTGCAAACCTTTTGAAATCCCTTGATGAAATTGTTGGGGAGTTCAGACTTACATTCATGACAAGCCACCCAAAAGACATTTCAGATGAAGTTCTTGAGACAATTGGAAAAAGCAAACACATTTTACACTATTTGCATTTGCCAGTTCAGTCTGGAAGCGACAAAATATTAAAAGCCATGAACAGAAAATATACAGTAGAGTGGTATCTTGGCAGAATAAAGAAAGCAAGAGAGTTCATTCCTGACGTTGAGTTTTCTTCTGATATTATTGTTGGTTTCCCTGGGGAAACAGAAGAAGACTTTTTAAAAACAATGGAGCTTGCAAAAACTGTCCGCTATGAGCAAATGTTCATGTTTATTTATAGCAAAAGAAAGGGGACAGTTGCTGAAAAAATGGAAAACCAAGTTGAGCTTGCAGTGAAGAAAGAAAGGCTCCGCCGTCTTATTGAGCTTCAAAACAAAATTGGAAGTGAAGTTTCTGAAAAATATGTTGGAAACACCTATGAAGTTCTTGTTTGCGATGAACACCCAAAGAAAAAAGGCTTCATGATTGGAACAACATTCACAAACAAAAA
This sequence comes from uncultured Clostridia bacterium, assembly GCA_900554955.1. Lineage (GTDB taxonomy): Bacteria > Bacillota > Clostridia > Christensenellales > UBA1242 > UMGS2069. The sequence goes on from USJH01000056.1 coordinate 4,257, forward strand.
TGTGACATTCCCAGGGGACAAAAGCCTTATCGGAAAAACAGTTGAAGTTTTGGTTGAAAACAGCAAGCTTACCGTTTTAAATGGAAAAATTGTGGAGAAATAAAATGATAATTGATAAAAATGTTCTCTCTCCAATGATGAGACACTATCTTGAAATGAAAGAAAAGAACAAAGACGCAATTTTGTTTTATCGTCTTGGTGACTTTTATGAAATGTTTTTTGAAGATGCAGAAGTTTGTTCAAAAGTTCTTGAGCTCACCCTTACTGGAAAACAATGCGGACTTGAAGAACGTGCCCCTATGTGTGGCATTCCTTATCATGCAGCAGACACCTATATTGCAAAACTTATTGAAAGAGGCTATAAAGTTGCAATCTGCGAGCAAATGAGCGACCCAAAAGAAAGTAAAGGTCTTGTTGACCGTGCCGTTATCAGAGTTGTAACTCCAGGAACGGCAATTGAAGATGAAGTTTTAAAAGCAGACCGAAACAACTTTCTTTGCTCAGTTTATGCCGACAAAAACGGCATTGGTGTTTCATATGCTGACATTTCAACCGGCCTTATGGAAATGTGCGAGTTTAAAGCCAATGAAGATGGAATTAAAATGCTTGATGATGTTCTTTCAAGAACCAAGCCAAGTGAGATTATTTGTAACAGTGATGCAGTTGCTGTTTCTAAAAAACTTCACTCAGTCCAAATGATGTTTGTTCCAGAGTTTTATTTCTATCGTGACAGCGAATATAACCTTTCAAAATGTGAAAAAACTCTTAAAGAACAATTCAAAGTCAATAATCTTTCAGTTTTTGATGCAGCAGACAAAAAATTTGCAATCAAAGCCGCAGGTGCAATGCTTGCATATATTTCTGAAACACAAATGCGAAAAGTTGGAAACATTAAAAAACTTAATGTTGTTAAAGACGAAAGATATGTTCATCTTGACATTAATGCAAGACGAAACCTTGAACTTGTCGAGAGCATGAACCTTAGAAAGAAACGTGGTTCTCTTCTTGGACTTCTTGATCATACTAAAACTTCAATGGGTGCAAGAAAAATGCGTCTTTTCATTGACCAACCACTTCGTGATGAAACCATCATAAACTCACGTCTTGATGGGGTTGAAGAACTTGTTACAAACCTTATGCTTCGTGATGAGCTTGATAAAGTCCTTTCAGAAATTCAAGACGTTGAAAGAAAGTGCTCAAAAGTTTCAGCGAACACAATTTTACCGAAAGAGTGCTTGGCACTTGCTGACACATTGTCATATATTCCTAAAATCAAAAACATTTTAAGCTCTTGCAAAAGTTCAATTTTGGTTCAAGCAAACAAACAACTTGCCGACCTTACTGAACTTTGTTCGCTTATCTTTTCAGCAATCAATCCAGATGCTCCAGCAAACATGAAAGACGGCGGCTATATTAAACGTGGTTTTGACAGCGAACTTGACCAAACAAGAATGGCAGGGGAATATGGAAAACAGTGGCTTGCCGAACTTGAACAAAGCGAAAGAGAAAGAACTGGCATAAAAAATCTTAAAACTGGATATAACCGTGTGTTTGGATATTATATTGAAATTTCAAATTCATGGCTTAATCAAGTTCCAGACAACTATATTCGAAAACAATCACTCACAAGCGGTGAAAGATTTATCACTCCAGAACTTAAAGACATGGAATATAAAATCTTAAACAGCCAAGAAGAATCTCTTAAAATTGAAAATCGCCTTTACGGTCAAATTAAGCAAAACATTGCATCATATATCAGTGAAATTTTGGACATCTCAGACGCAATTGCGACAATTGATTGTCTTTTAAGTTTTGCTTTTGTTTCAAGCAAATATCACTATACAAAGCCAACAATAAACAATCAAATTTCTCACATTAAAATTATTGATGGAAGACACCCTGTTGTTGAAGAACTCATGGAAGGGGAGGACTTCTCACCTAATGATACAATCCTTGACAGCGATAGCAACCGTATCATGCTTATCACTGGCCCTAACATGGCAGGAAAGAGCACCTATATGCG
>USJH01000057.1 GCA_900554955.1 uncultured Clostridia bacterium
AAAACTGAAAAAAGAGAAAAACAAAAAGTAGAAATTAACAGTAAATTTTCTAAATAAAAAATTAGAAATTCATGCATAAAACAACTTAAACCAACTCATAATAAAAATAGAAATTATAAAGGAGAACGCAATGAAAAATAAAGACACAAAAAAGAAAAAGTCTAACACAAAAAATTGTTCTAGAAATTACTCAAATTCTGAAACAAAAGATTGTGGCGGGGGGGTTCAAAACGTTAAGACATTAATTTCTAAAAAAAGAGATGTGAATCACATCTCTTTTTTTTATTTAAAACCAACCAAAAACAAACTGGTTTAAAAGCACAAAAACTGAAAGCATAAACAAATATGCAGAAAAGCCCCACCAGTTGCCTTTTTTCACAATTTTCATCATAAATTTGATTGCAAAAAGTGCAACAATAAAAGCAGAAATAAAACCTAAAATGCATGGCAGAGCCTGAATGTTTCCAAATCCATGTTTAATTCCTTTAGCAAGTTCAAAACACATTCCACCAAGAATCACCGGAATGCTGATTAAAAAGCTGAATGTTGCACTTTCTTCTCTTTCAACCTTTTGCACAAGTCCTGCGCAAATTGTGCTTCCACTTCTTGAAATTCCCGGAAAAACTGCAAGCCCTTGAACAACACCAATAATGAATGCCTTTTTGTTGTCCATTTCAAGTGCTATAACATTTTTCTTCTTTTGAAGAATTGATGTTACAGCAATTACAATTGCAGAAATCAAAAATCCAAAACCAACAAACGTTTTAAGCATAAAATCATCACAAAAATGATTTACAACAAGAGCAATAATAACTGTTGGAATTGTAGCAAGAATAATAAAACGCATTTCTTTTCCAAGCGGATTTTTTAAAATTCTTATAACGTCTTTCCAAAAAACAATAACAACCGCCAGAAGCGATGCAACATGCAAAAGAACATTATAAAACATTCCCCCACCAGAGAAATTAAGCAAACTTTCAACAATCATCAAATGCCCCGAAGAAGAAATCGGAAGAAATTCTGTAAGCCCCTGAACAATGCCAAGAATAATTGCTTTTAAAACGTTCATATTTAACTCCTTTAACAATTTTATGCAACTTGGGCAATTTTAATATCAAAATACACTTTATTTTTTTTAAAAAGTCGAGTATAATTTAAAAGCAAACACAAAAATATATGCTAAAACAATTTAAGGAGAAAAATTTATATGGAACTTGGAGTTGTAGGACTTCCTAATGTTGGAAAAAGCACACTTTTTAATGCCATCACAAAAGCGGGTGCAGAAAGCGCAAACTATCCATTTTGTACAATCGAGCCAAATGTTGGAGTTGTTGCCGTTCCTGATCACCGTCTTGATGTTCTTGGCGAACTTTATCACACTCAAAAAATCACACATGCAAGTTTAAAATTTGTTGACATTGCAGGTCTTGTTAAAGGGGCTTCACGTGGTGAAGGTCTTGGAAACAGATTTTTGGCATCAATTCGTGAATGCGAAGCAATTGTTCATGTTGTCCGTTGTTTTGAAGACTCTAACATTACCCACGTTGAAGGTTCAATCAACCCAATTCGCGACATTGAAACAATCAATATTGAACTTTCTCTTGCCGACCTTGAGAGTGTTTCTTCAAGAATGGAAAAAACTGAAAAGAAAGCAAAACAAGGTGACAAAGAATCAAAGGCAGAACTTGAAGTATTAGTCAAAATCAAAGCAAAACTTGAGAATGGCGAGCCTGCAAGAAGCGCTGATTTAACCGATGATGAAAAGAAAATTGCTTCTTCTCTTTTTCTTATCACAACAAAACCAGTGATTTATGCTTGCAACATTTCAGAATCGGATCTTGGAAAAAATGAAGACGACATTAAGTTTGTTAAAGATGTTAAAGAATTTGCAAAAAAAGAAGGTTCTGAAGTTCTTGTAATATCAGCAAAAGTGGAACAAGAACTCACAGAACTTGACGATGACGAAAAGCAAATGTTTCTTGAAGACCTTGGTCTTAAAGAAAGCGGACTTGACCGTATTATTCAAATTGGATATCGACTTCTTGGTCAAATCAGCTTTTTGACAGCAGGTGAAAAAGAAGTTCGAGCTTGGACAATTTTAAAAGGTTCAAAAGCTCCACAAGCTGCTGGAAAAATTCACACTGACTTTGAAAAGGGATTCATTAAAGCAGAAGTTGTTCCATATGAAACTCTTGTTGAATATGGGAACTATCAAGCCGCAAAAGAAGCCGGAAAAGTCAGAATTGAAGGCAAAGATTATGTGGTGCAAGATGGCGACGTAATGCTTTTCCGCTTTAACGTTTAATTGTTTCACATGAAACACAAATCAAAAAAACAATAAAATAAAGCACTCAAAATATCGAGTGCTTTTATTTTTTATCGTTCTAAATAGTCTTTTATTTCAATAAATGAAACAATAAAAAACCACTTCGTTTGAAGTGGTTTAATTTTTATTTATCATCTGATGAAACAAGTGAAGAAATATAATCATAAAGTTTGTTTTGTTTTGCAACGATCAAAATTGGATTATCTTCTTTATAGGTTTTACTCTCTCCTGTTGATGTTGAAAAGAACAATGCAACTTCTTGTGCTTTTGAAGAATCTTTAACTTGCATTATAAGTCCAGTAAATTCGATAACTTTTGTGTTCCCGTCAATTTCAACAACAATGCTTTGAGTTTTATCAAATTGCATTTCAAGGCAAATGCCTTTTTCTTTCATGTCATAACTATATTTATATTTATTGTCATAATCTTGACCAGATTTTGCTTTCAAACTTATGCCTTTTACCATATAGTCAAAAATGCTTAAATCTGTCATTTCATTAACATATTTTTTAAGATTGTTATAAATCTTTGGTTCATCACTTGATTTTTTAACACCAACAGAAGATTTAACATAATAAACAAATGTTGTTGGTTCGTCAATATCAAGTTTAGAGTTAACTTTAACACAACCAAGAGTGATGATTGTTGCAAGAATAAGTAAAACAAAACAGCAAGAAACAATAGCGAATTTTTTAATGTTCATTTCTATTTTCCTTCATCTGTATTGTTTTTATTTTTTGAAGTTGTTTTACGTGTCTTTTTAACAGTTTCTGTTTTGTTTTCAACTTCTTGTTTTTTGTCTTCTTTTTCAGAAGTTTTGTTTGTTTCTTCTTTTGTTTCTTTTTCTTCAGATTTCTTTTCTGTTTTGTTTTCTTCTTTTTTTGAAGTTTCTTCAACTTTTTGTTTTGCTCTTTCTTCAGCCCTTTTCAAAAGTTCATCAATATAATTATCATCTGGAACAGAAGCCTGTTTTTTCTTTTCTTCTTCTTCCAAACGTTTTTTATTTTCTTCTTCACGAGCCTTTGCTCTTTCTTGCATTGCATCTTCAACTTCTTGTTTTGATGCGCCCTTCATGATAAGTTCAACATCATCTTTATAAATGGTTTCTTTTTCAAGAAGAACATCAACCATTGTGTCAACTTTATCTTTATTCTTTTCAAGAATTTCACACGCTTCTGCAAAACATTTATCAATAATCTTTTTAATTTCACCGTCAATCACACCAGCTTCTTTTTCAGAATATGAAACACGATCTTGATAATCTCTTCCAATAAACACTTGGCTTCCTTCTCCACCAAAGTGAATTGTTCCAATTGTATCACTCATTCCATATTCAGTAACCATTGCACGGGCAAGGTCAGTTGCTCTTTTAATGTCGCTTGAAGCACCAGCAGTGATGTCATCAAGGAACAATTTTTCAGAAGCACGTCCACCGAGAAGCATTGTAATTTCGTCAAGCATTTTTCCACGAGTCATATGTGCATGATCATTTTCTGGTTGACTCATTGTATAACCAGCAGCTCCACCACGTTGAATGATTGAAACTTCGTGAACAGGTTGATTGTTTTTAACACATCTTCCAATAACAGCATGTCCAGATTCGTGATAAGCAGTAATTTTCTTGTCTTCATCTGAAATGATAAATGAATGTTTAGCTTCACCCATTTCAACTTTAACAAGAGATTTATTAATGTCTTCCATTATAATTTGTGTGCGATTGAATTTTGCAGCACGAAGAGCTGCTTCGTTCATAAGGTTTTCAAGGTCGGCACCAGTAAAACCAATTGTAACTTTTGCAATGTCTGCAAGGTTAACATCACTCGCAAGTGGTTTATTTTCGCTGTGCACCCTCAAAATTTCCTCACGACCTTTAACGTCTGGACGACCGATATAAATTTGGCGGTCAAATCTTCCAGGTCTTGTTAATGCTGGGTCAAGAATGTCTGCACGGTTTGTTGCTGCCATAACAATGATGCCTTCATTTTGTTCAAAACCGTCCATTTGAACAAGAAGTTGGTTAAGGGTTTGTTCTCTTTCATCATTTCCCCCACCAAGGCCTGTTCCACGTTGACGACCAACAGCATCAATTTCATCAATAAACACAATGCATGGTTTTGCTTTTTTAGCATTTTCAAATAAATCTCTAACACGTGAAGCACCAACACCAACATAAAGTTCCATAAAGTCAGAACCAGAAATTGTAAAGAATGGAACATTTGCTTCACCAGCAACAGCTTTTGCAAGCAATGTTTTTCCTGTTCCTGGTGGGCCAACTAACAAAACACCTTTTGGAATTCTTGCCCCAACTCTTGTAAATTTATCTGGATTTTTCAAAAACTCAATGATTTCTTCAAGTTGTGCTTTTTCTTCGTCTGCACCTGCAACTTTGTCAAACTTAACCTTGCTTGGAATAATTCTTGCACGGTTTTTAACAAAGTCCATATTGTTTCGGTTGATTCCTTTAAATTGTCTAACGAGATATGAAATCATCATAATGCCAACAACTAAAAGTAAAACCGGATAAATAATGTTTAAAATATTAAATGTTGTGGTTGTTCCCGGAACAATCTTAATTTTTGTAAGTTGAAGTGATGGGTCTGCTTCCTTTCGTGTGTCAACTGTTTCGTTATATTCGTTTGCAATGTTTAAAGTGTCTTTTTCAATGCTATCACGATTATAGAACCATTGCCACTTCCCATCTTTTGTCAAAACATTAATTTGTTTTGAATTCAGCTCAACTCTCTCAATTTTTCCTTGGTTTACATATGAAACATAAGTATCATAACTAATTTGTTCCCCTTTAGAAGAAATTGAAACAACCCAAAAAAGTAAACAAATCAAAACAACCGCCATACAAAACAAAAAAAACAAACACCACCGCCGCCATAAGAAAAACAATAAATTTGCTTAAAAGGCTAGATTTCTGACTGCTTGCTTGATTTTCTTTGTTTTCTTGTTCGTTCATATTGCCTCCATATTTAATCACACAATGCACAAATTCATATTGCATATCATGTGATATATATATTAACATAAAATAATAAATATATCAAATATTTTAGCAAAAAGGTCACGCAAAAAATTGCATATTTTCTTCTAAACTTGTGCAAAAACTGCAAAATTGCAAAAAATCACATAAAAAATTATAAATTTTTACAAATTTCAGCTAATTTAAGTGCCAAAAACATATTTAATAAAAAATCCAATTCTTTTAACTGCAGAAAGCATTTTAACATACCTGTCAGGACTTTTAATATCTTTTACAGGAACAAGACAAGAAATCTTCATATCACCAACAGAAAACGGATTGTCTGAGAATGCCCCACATGTTGTCTGTCCTTCTTTAATTGAAAGTTCAAAATCTTCAACTTCGCAAATCGAACTGTCAAATACAATAATATAAGGATTCACATGAAAACGATATATCATGTTCACATATTCTTCAATGTTATTTGTTAAAATATTAGATCGAACATTGCCATATACATAATAATTAATCCCAAGCTTTTGTAGGAGCGATCCAACATATGGTCCAAAACAATCAAACCAAACTTTAGCGTTTCCAACACAAAGAAACACAATAGACCTTTTATCTTCGTTTTCTTTCGCTTTTTCAAGCATTGAAACAATCGAAACATTATTTAAAGCTTTAAGATATAAACCAACTTCTTTATTCATAAAACAATTTTGCCCAATCAGATAGATATAAAACAATATATTTACTCGTTTTTTCAAATTTTTTATATATTTTAGTTATCGTTTAGCCAAATTTTGCGAATTTTACTTTTCAATAACTTTACATTTTTATATATATTATATATA
>USJH01000058.1 GCA_900554955.1 uncultured Clostridia bacterium
GTCAAAGTACATTATGTTGCAGTTCCCCGTGGGGTGTGCAACGCTGATATAATATCACTTTCCAAAACATAAGTCAACACTTTTTTCAAAAAAACTTAAAAAATTTTTAAATTTCTTATTTTTCTTGAAAATGCTTTGGATCTTTACAGGTATTGCCTGCTTTTCTTCACATCAGCGTGTTTAAATATACACCACTATTTATGAATATGCAAGAGATTTTTAAAAATATTTTAGAAATTTTGATATTTTTTTATTATTTTGTCTTTTATTCTATAATTTATATGACTTTCTCTTATTATGACTGATTTATTGTCACTATCATTATGATTATTAATTGATTTCTTTCATTCATTTGTTTCACTATTAAATGATATTAAAATTATTCTATATATAATTTACTATTAATTGTGTTTCAATTTTAAATGCACACAAAAAAGTCCATAAACCAAAAGATTTATGGACAATATATTTAATCTAATTTTTTGATAAGGTCTAAAACAAAGTTTTCAATTTCTTCAACTTTTACTGTGAATTTTTCTCCAGTTTTTCTTACATCAACTTCAACTTCGCCATTGTCAAGACCACGACCAACAGTAACACGAATTGGAACACCAATAAGTTCAAAGTCATTAAACTTTACACCAGCACGTTCATTTCTGTCGTCAAACAAAACTGCAATTTCTTTATTTTCCAAGCTTTCATAAAGTTTCTCAGCAAATTGCATTTGGTTTTCTTTCTTTGTGTCAACAACAATCAAATCAACTTTGAAAGGAGCAACACTCATTGGAAGAACAAGTCCTTTCTCATCATGATGTTGATCGATAATGCTTGCAACAGTTCTTTCAAGACCAATTCCATAGCAACCCATTTGCATGATTTTGCTTTTGCCATCTTTATCAATATAGGTTGTGTTAAATTTGTCTGTATATCTTGTTCCAAGTGCAAAAATATGGCCAAGTTCATTACCTTTGCAAATTTCGAGTTTTCCACCACAAACAGGGCAAACATCATGTTCATCTGCAAATCTTAAATCTGCCCACTCACACTTGAAGTCGGCATTGTTAACGTCCATATAGTGAACGTTTTTCTTATTCGCACCAACAACAAAATTTGTCATTGCTTTAATTTCATAGTCTGCAATTACTCGAACATCGTGAAGGTCGCCAATAGGTCCAACATAACCCATTACACTTCCAATAGATTTGATTTCTTTTTCAGTTGCAAGTTCAAGAGAAACAGCTTTCAAAAGTTTTGCGAGCTTAGACTCGTTAACTTCCCTATCGCCACGAACAAGAACCATGACAAGATTTCCATCTGCATTATAAACCATGCTCTTTACGAAATCTTTTGGTTCTCTTTGAAGCATTGCAACAAGATCTACAATTCTTTTTGTGTCTGGAGTGATAACCTCTTTATATGTGCCTTTAAATTTCATGTTTTCAGTGTAAACATCTTTACATTCAACTGTTTCAAGGTTTGCACCATAGTGACATTTATCACAGAATGCAATGTCTGCTTCGCCTTCTTTACCAATTGCCATGAATTCATGACAGTAAAGACCGCCCATCGCTCCGCTGTCTGCAAGAACTGGAACAGTTTTAAGACCAAGTTTTGCGAAAAAGTCGGTGTATGCTTTGTTCATTCTTTGATAATATGCCTCAAGATCCTCAATGTTTGCATGGAAAGAATATGCATCTTTCATTGTGAACTCACGAGCACGAACAACACCATCACGTGGACGAATTTCGTCACGATGTTTTTGTTGAATTTGATAAATTGAAAATGGAAGATCGTTATATGACTTTACATATGACCCAGCAACCAATGTTGCATATTCTTCATTGGTTGGGCTGATTGCATATTCGTTTCCACTTCGGTCTGCAAGTTTGAACATTTCTTTTCCAAAAGCATTCCATCTTCCACTTTTTTCAAGTGTTTCTTTTGAAACAAGAATTGGAAATTTCATTTCATTGCAATCAACACTGTCCATTGCTCTTCTAAGGTTATAAGAAACCTTTCTTAAAATCATGTTAAAATATGGCAAATAGTAAAATAGCCCAGCTGAAACTTTTTTAATCATGCCAGAACGAACCATATAGCTCATCGCAGTGCTGTCGCAATCTGATGGTTGTTCTTTTTGTGTTTTAAGCAAAAACTTACTATATCTCATTTGTATTCTCCTAAAAAAATATGAATAATTATATTCTTGAAAGTGCCAAAAATCAAGCATGTTGTCTAAAACAATTGATTTTTTTAGCCATTTATTGTTTCTGTTGTCACTTTGCAAGTTGTTTTTTGTTCTTCTTGCAAATTTTCAGTTGGCACGATTTTATTCTCATCATCGTTCTTTTTGCCAACCTCAAAAGCCATGTTACCATATTTTTGATACATCATTAAAATTGAAGAATCATCTTCAATCCCTTTCTTGATTGCATCAACAATGTCGTCTTCTTTATAAGCATCAGCATAGAAGCTTATAAACTCACTTGGTTCTTCACCAGTGACATTCTTATTGGTTTCAAGATACTTTTCAATTTCATCGTCAACTGAAACACTCTGTTCTTTACCATTTAAAGTATAATTATAGACCTTTGCCATTATTATCTCCTAATCAAGCCCGACAGCTTTTCTTGCTCTTACAACAGTTTCTTTTGCGATTACTCTTGCCTTTTTTGAGCCTTCTTCAAGAATTTTTTCAACTTCATCATAGTGTGACATATAATAGTTATATTTTTCTCTCATTGGTGAAAGGAAATTGTTTGCAACTTCAAAAAGTTCTTTCTTTGCATCTGCCCAAGAAATTCCTTTTGCAAATTTCTCTGCAAAAGCTTCAACTTGCTCTTTGCTTGCAAAAAGTTTATAAAAATCAAACACAGCACAATGTGTAGATTTTGGCTCAGTTGGAAGAGAGCTATCTGTTTTGATTGAGCTTATCAATTTTTTAAGAGTTGCCTCATCACAGAAAAGTGGAATTTGATTTCCATAACTTTTGCTCATTTTTCTTCCATCTAGTCCTGGAATTGTTGCCGTTTCTTCTTGAATATATTCAGTTGGAACAACAAAAGTATAGCCATAAAGCTTATTGAAAGCTTTTGCAATGTCTCTTGCCATTTCAACATGTTGTTTTTGGTCAATTCCAACAGGAACAAATTTTGTGTTAAACAGCAAAATATCCGCAGCCATCAAAATTGGATAGCAATAAAGCCCCATATTTACAAGAGCATCAGGATCTCCCCCATTCTCAAGACTTTTTTCAACAAGAGCTTTATATGCATGAGCACGATTCATGAGACCTTTGCTTGTAACATTGTTTAAAAGCCAGTTAAGTTCTGTAACTTCTGGAACAAGACTTTGTTTATAAAGAACAACACGTTTTGGATCAAGTCCACAAGCAAGCCATGTGCATGCAATCTCTTTTGTGTGTAAAATTAATTCTTCTTTATTTTTCATGAAATTCAATGCATGATAATCTGCAATGAAATAATAGCCATCAAACTCTTCTTTGTTTATAAGATCAATTGCTGGTTTAATTGCTCCAAAATAGTTTCCAATGTGTGGAGTTCCAGTTGGTTTGATGCCTGTAAGTGCAATTTTATTCATATTTACTCCGCAGACGAATTGTTATTTTCTGATTGTTTTTGTTTTTCAATTTCGTCTAAAATTTTCTTTCTTCTTTTTTCTCTTTTAAGCTTCTTTTTATTTTGCTTTTGAACAATCTTATCAATTCTTACTTGTTCTCTTGCTTTAAAGGTTGGTCTGTCAAGATTCCAATATCTCTTTGGAAGTTTGCCACGAGTTTCAACATTAAGATTTGAAATGAACTCTTCTTTTGAAATTCTATATTTATAATGATTGGTTATAATTGCATACAGATCGGAAATCCACATAACAACAAGGACAAATCCAAGTCCGCCACCAACGAAAATTCCCATCAGTTTATAAAGAATTGGAATGTTGATTACAAGTGCAACAACAACATTAAACGAAAGCACCGTCCAGCCACGTTTGTTGTTTTTTGCATAAAAGTCATGTGCACCAAACCAGCCTAAAAAGATGCATAAAAGAAGCATTTTTGTTCGGCTTATTCCATAAGGAATTTTATATGAAGCCTTTTTAACTTCTTTATTGATTTTTCTTCGGGCGAGCATAAGGTCCGCCCATTTGTATATCTCCCACCACTTAATTTTTTCACGAGCAGGTTTTTCACCACGAGCCTGTTTTGCAGAATATGACTTATAGTCAACCCCCTCAAGAAAAGTTACATCTTTAGTGTCAATGTTATAGTCGCCATTTTCATCAACAGTATATTCTGGCAAATCTTCTTTATTTTGTGGTTTTGTTTTTGATTTATGTTTATGTCTTTTTGGTTTAACAGCTGTTTCTTCAGAATTTTGCTCAGCAGAATCTAGAGTTTCAGTTTCTGAAACTTCTTGGTTTGCCTTTTCAATTGCTTCGCTAACAAGTTTTTCTTTCTTGTCTTCGTTTTCAAGTTGCATTTCAAGCATCTTGCTAACTTCAAGCCCACAAGAAGAACATTGTTTATCATTTTTATGAATAATGTTCATGCATCTTGGGCAAAATCTGATTCTTTTAGCCATTATTATCCACCTTTACAAAATAATATTATCACAAACACCAACTTAAAGTAAAACAATTATTCTGATTTTTTGTTTCAAAGTGTAAAAAATATGCAAAATATACTGAAAAATATGCATAAAAAAAAGGAAGAAACAATATTCTTCCCTTTTAATTATTATTTTCTATTTTGCATGGTCAACTTTTGCCATGTGTGAAATCAAATCAAGAACCTTGCAAGAATATCCCCACTCATTATCATACCAAGCGATAAGTTTAACAAATGTTGGGTTAAGCATGATTCCGGCACTTGCATCAAAAACGCAAGTATCTACACAACCAACCATGTCAGTTGAAACAACAGCATCTTCAGTATAGCCAATAATACCCTTATATTTGCCCTTGCTTGCCTTTTGCATTACAGCTTTGATTTCGTCATAGGTTGTTGGTTTTTTAAGCTTTACAGTAAGGTCAACAACGCTCACATCAGCTGTTGGAACTCTGAAACTCATTCCAGTAAGTTTGCCTTTAAGTTCAGGAATAACTTCGCCAACCATTTTTGCCGCACCAGTTGAAGATGGAATAATGTTTACAAGTGCACTTCTTCCACCACGCCAGTCTTTTTTTGAAGAGCCATCAACAGTAAGCTGTGTTGCTGTTGTTGCATGGACTGTTGTCATAAGTCCTTCTTCAATTCCGAAGTTCTCATTGATAACTTTTGCAAGTGGTGCCAAACAGTTTGTTGTGCAGCTTGCATTTGAAACAACAACCATATCTTTTTTATAGGTTTCTTGGTTAACTCCCATAACAAAAACAGGGGTTCCCTTTCCAGGAGCAGTGATAACAACTTTTTTTGCCCCGCCTTGAAGGTGACGAGATGCGTCTTCAACCTTTGTAAATTTTCCTGTTGCTTCTGCAACATATTCCGCAGAAACACCCTTCCAATCAATATTTTCTGGGTTCATTTCAGCAAAGAAACGAATCTTGTTGCCATTAACAATCAAATAGTTGCCATCAACCTTAACATCTGCATTGAAATATCCATGAACACTGTCAAATTTAATCATGTATGCAGCATAGTCAATGCTTAAAAATGGGTCGTTAATTCCCACAATTTGAATGTCTGTGTTGTTTGTGATTGAAGCTCTTAAAAGAAGGCTTCCAATTCTGCCAAAGCCATTAATTCCAACTTTAACTTTTGCCATATATTTTCTCCTTTTATAATCTTATCCATATTTTATAACACTAAACAAAAATTTGCAAACATTTTAACATGTGCAATCAAAAAAAATCACAGCAACCGCTGTGATTTTTAAAATTTATTTTTTATCTTTGTTTGAACTTTTTTTATGTGAAGTTTTTCTTCGAGCAATAATGCTGTCTTTCCCCTTCTGTTTTGAAACCTCTGCTTCATAATCTGATGGGCTTCCTTCAACATGAATAGTAACT
>USJH01000059.1 GCA_900554955.1 uncultured Clostridia bacterium
AACTGGTTGTGTTATTGATGTTTTACAAGATATGAATTTAAAAAATGCATCTTTTGTTCTTGGCAACAAGTCTCGAATTGATGTTGGAAATGATGATAATGGTTACACGGGAAGTTCTCCACGTCTCAATATTAAAGTTTCGTCAACAAGATCTGCTGGTGAAATTGTAAGGTTTTACGGAAAAGGGGATAAACCAAACTATTATACTATTTCGGGCTATGACACTGAAAACTATTATCCAACTGTTGTTGAAACGACAGAAGGTTGGTCAATTTATCTTGCACAAAATCGAGCAACAACTCTTTTGTCAACTTGGAAAGAAAAAGTTGTAGAAGATGGAAACGTTAGTCTTTCAAGCATTGAGAAAATTGTTTTTACAACTGAGATTTCAAGTGGATATTACATGTTATATAAAAAGTGCACAATCGGTTCAATTGATGTTTGTTTTAATGCGGGTGTTCTTTATTTTATTTATGATGGCAAAATAATGGCTCCACAAGACAGCTCAAATTTGTTTAATGGTCTTGAAAGTTTGAACGAGATTGAATTTGGAAACTTTTATGCAGAAAATTTAACCAATGCAAGCTTTATGTTTGCAAACTGCACAAGCCTTAATGAACTTTACATCTATGACAATTTTGATTTTTCAGCAGTTACACTTTTCACTGGAATGTTTCAAAATTGCGAGGCGTTAAGCTATTTAGAATGTGGTTTTATCACTTCTAATGCGACAGATATGTCTTTCATGTATTCAGGTTGCAAAAGCCTTCAAGACATTATGGAACATCATTATTTTGGAGAGGCGGAAAATGCAAAGTTAAAATCTATTCGTGGAATGTTCTCTGGCTGTAAAAAGATTGAATATTGCAACCTTAACGAGCTTTTAACTGTAAATGTTACTGACATGAGCTATGTTTTTGATGGTTGCTCTTCGTTGACAACTGTTGAAATTGGAAATTCTAACTATTTTTCAAATGTTACAACCATGAAAGCAATGTTCAGAGGTTGCGCTTCGCTTTCAAGTGTTAAAACAAGTGCAATGGATACGTCAAAAGTAACTGATTTTTCATCAATGTTTGAAGGCTGCGGAATCACTGATTTTGACGGGCTAGATGGCACATCAGCAACAGATATGAGCTATATGTTTTATGATGCACCAAATCTTGTTGAATTTTATTATACGAAAATGATAACCAACAAAGTTACCGACATGAGTTATATGTTTGGGGCAAACATTGCATCTGTGACAAAATTGTCATATGTCGATTTGGGTGATGCTGACACTTCAAAAGTAACGTCAATGGCTGGGCTTTTTCAAAACCGAAACAATCTCGAGACGATTAAAGGTTTTCAGAAAATTGACACATCAAGTTTGACGCATGCTTCAAACATGTTTTTCAATCTTCGTAAGTTGGCAACTCTTGACATTAGTGCTTTTTCAGCAAGAAGTCTTGTTTCATATTCTGGAATGTTGGATTTTTCTTGTGAAGAAGTTTATGGAAAAGGTCAAGGCATGAAAACTGTTATTACTGAAATCACTTGTCCAGAAAATCTTCCTTTTGAAATTCCTTTTACTGCAGCTGGAAAATTTTATCGTGAAGACACAAACCAAGTTGTTTCTGCAATTCCTGCAAATTTGACAAAAATTATCAATTTAAGAATTCTTGGTAATGTTCAATTGACTGATGATTGGTCAAGCTATTTTTCAAGTTCGGACGTTAGAAATCTGATTTTTGATACAACAATTTCAGAATCTGAATATTCAAAAATTGGTGAGACGCAAAGCGGAATTTCTATTTATCAATCAAAAACAAATAGTGGTGACTATGCCGTTATCTATCTTGGCGAAATTTATGCACCTCAAGATTGCAGCAATTTATTTAGAAGTTATAGCAATCTTGAAAGTGTTGTTTTCAGAAACTTAAACACAAGCAATGTTACAAACATGTATGCAATGTTTGATGGGTGCGTGAAATTAAAAACTCTTGATCTTTCAAGTTTTGACACTTCAAAAGTGCAGAATATGATTACAATGTTTTGCAATTGCAATGCACTTGAAAGTGTTAATGTTTCAAGTTTTGCAACTTTAAACGTTAAAGAATTTCAAGACATGTTTACAGGTTGCTATTCGTTGAAAGTTCTTGATCTTGGTTCTTTCTATATTGCAGAAGATGCCGCAGTGGGCGGAATGCTTGACCTTTTGGAAAACTCTCAACTTGAGAAGTTTATTGCACCATATTTCTGTGCTACAGAGTTGAAAATGTCAACCGGAAACACACTTTTCTATAGAACACTTTATTCAACTGAGGGTGAATCTGTTTATGAGACTTTAGGTTCACAAAATATTGAAGCCGGAAGAACATATATTGCAGGAATTATGCTTACAACAGACATTGTCCAAAAATATAATTTTGCGACAAAAGTTGTTTTTTCAAATACTCTTCCTTCTTCAGATTATGTTCTTGACAATCAATATTCAATCACTGATTCAAAAACACAACTTAGTGTTTATGTTCTTAATAAAGAAGTGTGGTTCTATTTCCCTCAAATCATTTTTTCACCAACGAATAGTTCAAATCTTTTTAACGATTTTGGTGGTTGCAGGGAATATGTATTTGACAATTTTAACACACAATATGTTACAGACATGTCTTTGATGTTTGCTGCAAACTATAGCCTGCAGAACCTTGACATAAGCATGTTTAACACTCTACAACTTTTGAATATGGGTGGAATGTTTAAAGCTTGTGAAAAACTTGAAAAAATTAAATTGTTTTCTCGAACATCTCGTGTTGAAGACATGAATTGTTTGTTCTCTGGTTGTGCAAGACTTGAAGGAATTGACCTTGGCATGCTTGACACTTCAAGTGTTACAATCATGAATTCAATGTTTTCATATTGTGAAGGCTTGAAAAGACTTGATTTGAGCAATTTTGATACAAGCAACGTTAAAGATTTTGCTTATATGTTTAGCAATTGTATGCTTCTTGAAAAAATTGATGTTTCTTCGTTTATTTTTGATAACGTTACAGATGTTACAAGCATGTTTGATAGTTGCAAAAACCTTAAAACCATCATTTTTTCAGATAAGTTAAATACAGAAAAAATTACAAATATGATGGCAATGTTCCAATATTGCACATCGCTTGAAGATCTTGATTTGTCAATGTTTTCAACCGTAAATGTAACAGACGTGCAAAATATGTTTTATCATTGTGAATCATTAAAAACTCTTGATCTTTCAAGTTTTGAATTGCCAAACATGACGAATTGTAGTGGAATGCTTGATTTTTATAGTAATCTTGACTGGATTAAAACACCATTTAATGTTACACAAAGAATCCCATTCACTGCAAATTGTGACCTTTACGATATTGACACTCTTGAAAGGGTGACTGCGGTTCCTGCTGGAGATAGCACAAGCCACACCTATGCACAAAGTTTGATTTTGCCAACAACTTGGAAAACAGAAGTTAATGCACTTCTTCCAAGTGGAAAAACCGTTTTCAATAATCTTTCAAGAATTTATTTCTTTGATGATATTACACAAATTGAAGGTGCATCTGTTACATACGCAAACCTTGGAAAGCTCAGCACAAACATTGATGTATATTATTATGAATTAGAAGGATTTCTTGCATTTTATGCACCAATGAAAATTAAATTGCCGGCAAACAGTAGCAATTTGTTCTCGAATCTTTCAATAAAAACAATAGACATTAAAAACACCTCAACAAGTGGTGTCACAAACATGTCTTGGATGTTTGCGAAGTGCTCAAAATTGACGGGTGTAAATTTTGGTGATCTTGATACAAGCAGTGTTACGAACATGAGCTATATGTTCTATAATTGCTCATCGATGATTGGTGTTTATATGGTAAACCAGAACACTTCAAATGTTACAAACATGGCAGCAATGTTTTCGGGTTGTTCAGCTTTAACACTTGTCAATGCTTTGACTGAAAGTGATATCGCAAACACATATTCAATTGAATTTAACACAAAAAATGTTATAAACATGTCTTCAATGTTTGAAAATTGCTCAAGCCTTACTGGCGGGGGAGATAAGTGTTTAAATTTCAATTTTTCAACCGAAAAAGTTAAAGATTTTTCAAGAATGTTTGCGGGTTGTTCAAAAATTGAAAACTTTGCATTTAATAATATCACATTTACAAGTGCTTTAAATTTGAATGCAATGTTTAAAAATTGTAAGAGTGCAGTGCAAATTTGTTTCTATTTTGAAAATGGAATAACTGGTGAAAACATCACAAACATGTCTTCAATGTTTGCTGGTTGCATTTTGCTTGAAACAATCAAGAATTTAGATTTATTAAGAACTTCAAGCTTGCAAGAAATGAACTATATGTTCCTTGATTGTCAATATCTTGCTGAGATTGACATGACAAACTTTGATCTTAGCAATGTTACAGAAACTTCTTGTGTTTTTGAAGGAACAAATATAAGCCTTATTAATGCTCCAAAATATATTCCAACCTCAGTTAATATCGATTTATATACAACCCTTTATAACAAGTCATCAAGAGTGGGTTATGCAACTCTTTGCAGCGAAAATGCAGGAAAGATGTTGCTTAAAAGATTCACCATCACAGTAAATTCAAATAATGGAACACTTTCATATACCACAGGGTGGACAATTTCTTCACCAAATGCACAAAAATTTGTATATTATGGCGACTCAATTGGAACTTTTGTTACGGTTGTAAGAACGGGTTACACTTTAAATGGATTTTATACTGATATAACCACTGGAACAGAAATTTTGGCAAGTTATATAATTACTCATGATTATACACTTTATGCGAGATGGAAAAAAACTGCCTATACTTTGACATTTAACCCTAACACTGGTTCAACTTCAACTTCAAGCAAAACAATATATTATCAACAATCAATTGGAACTGTTCCAATTCCAACGAAAACTGGATATGAATTCCTTGGTTGGAGCAGAAACTATTTCGAATATTCAAAGATTATCAATCGTTTTGGAGCTTGCACACCATCTGGAACGGGCGAGTTCACTTTAAAACCAACCTCTTCGGTTCAAACAACCTATGCTCTTGCAATTTCAACATATAATGGAACAAGTTTTGTTTCAACAATTTTGTCGAAAAATGAGACTGGAAGATATGGTGTTTCGTTCACAAAATCTTCAAGCTTTAACAGGCTTCAATTTAAATATAAGGGTGATCAAGAAGAGGCCGGATTCTATTATGATTTGTCAGGACTTGTTAACGGACAGGTTTATAATGTTTCAGTAAATATTACAACAATGGCTCTCAATAATATTGTTTTGAATAATATTATGATTGAAAGAAACACTACAAACACCATAAGCACTTATACAAATGATTATGTTACTGCTTCAACTTATAACACACTTGCTTATGGCTATACAGTATTTGCAAGATGGAAAATTAAAACTGTAACTGTTGACATTGCAAACCTTTCTGGTGATGGCTATGAAGGCTCTGTAATGGGAAATGTGAACGGAAGATATTCAATTTCAGTGAAATATGGCGACACTTTGACAATTTCATATTCACCAAATGGATTGTATGCATTCTCAAAAATTGTAAAGGGAACAACATGGGGAAGCCCAACAATAAATGGAACAACATATAAATAACTGCTGCAGACGCAGATGTTGGAAAAATCAGCATTCGAATTTGTTATATGGTTGCTGGATATCTCCATTCTGTTTCTGACGGAGATGTTGATGATGCAACCGGCGGAACAGTTAAGCTTTATGCAAATCAAACACCTGGTGCAAGTGTTTCTAACGATTGGGCATATGGTGGCCCAAACATTGAAAGAACAATTTATGCAACACCAAAAGAGAGTTGGACATTTGACGGTTGGTTCAAAACTGCAGATTGCTCTGGAACAGCAGTTTCAACAGATGCAGAATATACTTTCAAAACTGGATCTAACGGAAACTTCACATATTATGCAAAATTTGTTCCAA
>USJH01000060.1 GCA_900554955.1 uncultured Clostridia bacterium
TTTGGGTTTGCGGTGCTGCAAGCATTTATAATCTTTTGATGGATTATTGTGAATATGGCTATATCACAAAAGTGCAAAAGATTGTTGAAGCGGACACTTATATTAATAATGTTGACAAAAAACAAAACTGGAAGGTCGTTTCAAAAGGCGAAAAACAAGAAGAAAACGGGCTTGAATATAGTTTTGATGTTTATAAAAACGATGATGTTCGAGAACTGTAATAACAATAAAAAAAGAAACCAAATTTTTGTTGGTTTCTTTTTTTTCTTTTCGTGTTTTTGTTTGCTGAAAAACACATTATTGTATATAATATTAAAAAGGAAAATAGATAAATGAAAAAACATAAAGTAATAATTTTAGTTGGCCCAGGCGGGGTTGGAAAAAGCACAATTTCGCAATATTTGTGTTCACATTATCCAGATTCTTTTCAAGAAACTGTTTCTTGCACTACAAGACAAATACGAAAAGGTGAAAAAAATGGTGTTCACTATTATTTTTTTAGTGAAAAAGAGTTTGCTGAAAAAATTAAAAATGATGAATTTCTTGAATATAATTTGTTTCCAAATGGCAACATGTATGGCACACTTTACAGTGAAATTAACAACATTTTAAAAACAAAAAATTGCATCATGGTTATTGATCCGAGCTCGGCAGTAAAACTTAAAGAAAAGCTTGCAGACTATGAAGTTTTAACAATTTTTCTTGATATTGATGATGACAGTTTAATTTCACGATTGAAAGGCCGTGGAGATGATGATGGCTCAATTATGCAAAGAATTTTGATTGCTCATGAAGAGCGAAATTTTAAGGGTAAATGTGACATTTCTCTTATGGCTGAAAATGTAGAGAACACTGCAAAAGCAATTTATGAGATTGTGTAAAATGCGTTTAAGATGATTAAGGAGCAAAAAATGAATAAGAAAGGGAAAATTTTGCTTGCCATTTTTGCAGCACTAATTTTCAGTGCCATGATTGTTGGTGTGATTGCAATTGTGCCTAAAAATGACAATGATAATGGCTCAAATGTGAAAAAAGAATATACAATTTCCTATTTTACGAATGGTGGGCAAGGTCAAATTCAAAGCATGCATGTAAAGGCAAAAAAAACTGTTGTTTTAAGCCAAGGAAACGAGTTTTCAAGAACTGGTTATACACTTTCTTCATGGAACACAAAAGCTGACGGAACGGGCACAGTATATTCGCTTGGGCATAAAATTTCAAAATATACTGCTGGCGACAATTTAAAACTTTATGCAATTTGGAATGCAAATTCATATACAATAAAATATGATGCAAATGGTGGAACTGGCTCTGCACCAGATCAAACAATTGTTTTTGATTCAAACACAGGAGTAAACAGTGGCGAAAACTTCACAAAAGATGGATATGCTTTTTATTCTTGGAACACAGAAGCTGATGGCTCGGGTGAAAACATTTACGGAATGAGTCCATATTCTTTTGCAAAAGATGCAACACTTTATGCTGTGTGGAAAAGAGAAATTTCATATGACACAAATGGTGGGGAAAATTTTGTTGCATCTCAATATGTTAACGATGGCGAAACATTTCAATTGCTTCCAAAAGAAGCTTGCAGAAAAACTGGATATGTGGTTTCAAAGTGGAAAGATAAAGACAATGGAACTCTTTATGATCCAAAGCAAGAAATAACCTATAATCTTGGTGCCCCGCTAAAGCTTATCGCTGTTTGGGAAGAAGCAACATTTGAAATTAAATATTATGACAAAAACGAAGTTGCTTTTTCGGGTGACGATTCTTTGCTTCCTAAAATTCATCGATATTTCAGCAATACAATACTTGTTGAACCAACTAAAGAAGGCTATTCTTTTGCTGGGTGGTATAAAAATGCAAATTGTTCTGGCGAAAAAGTTACTGTCTTGAATGCGGAAGAATATGATAAAAACATTGTTCTTTATGCACTTTGGACTAAGAATGGAGTTTAAAGTTCATGGCGAAAGCTGTGAACTTTTTTATGTCTTAAGCATTTAAACTGAGTGGATAGAATAATTTATATTAATAATTTTTTTGTTTATATTTTTCCACATAAAGTTGACAAAATTTATATATAAGAATTTAATGTTGGAAAAGTTGGGGCGAAAGATATTAATCTTACAGTTGAAAATGGTGACATTTTTGTATTTATTGGACATAATGGCGCTTTCAAACTTTTAACAATGCTTTCTATCGGTGAAATTTTTGCAATTATAATGATTGTTTATGTTTGATTTCTGTTTTGCTCGTTTCTCTTTTGTTCACAAAAGGTGTAAAAATGTTTAGAAATCTTCAAGAATAAAAATAAAAACACCAAAAAGTTTTGGTGTTTTTTATGTTTGTTTTTTAAGTTTAAACTTTATCAAACTTGAATCCAAGATTTGTTGCAACTTTTTCAAATTTTACGATGTTAAAAATTCCCCATTGTGTGCAAACAACAACTTGATTTCCATCTTTAAGAAGGAAAGGGGATTTCATGAAATATCTTTTTTCACAATCTTTAATTTCTTTTGCATTTTGAACTGTTTCAACAACATTAAGTGATCCTTGAATAGATTTGTCAAAAACCGTTTTAAGTTCGTTTAAGGTTGGATTGTTGTCATTAATATATTTTTCAATAATTGCTAAAACAAAACGATTTTTTGGATAGATTTTGTTTTCAAACATAAATCTTGTTTTATCTCTGCCTTCTTTTTCCGATGTCACGCTTTGAGTTTGAGTTTTCAAAACCAAGCTTTCAAGAAGTTCAATTCGCTTTTTTAATTGTTCAATTTCGTTTTCTATATTCATGATTTAATGGTAACATAACCATGAATAAAAATCAAGTTAAAACGATAAAAACATAAAAAACTAAAAATATTTTCAAAAAACTAGAAAAAACTATAAAAAACTATTTACAACTATAAAAAACTGTGCTATTATATAGTCATGAAAAGGAGATAACAATATGGAAAGAAAACAAGTTACAACAGTTGCCGGAATCATTGAAAACAAAAACGGCGAAATTTTATGCACATTAAGAGATCAGGGAAAATATGACTATGTGTCATTTAAATGGGAGTTCCCTGGTGGAAAGATGGAGCAGGGGGAAACAAAACATCAAACTCTTGCACGAGAGCTTCAAGAAGAGCTTGACATTGAAGTTGAAATTGGAGATTTCTTCTATCAAGTTGAACATGACTATCCCGACTTTCATTTGTCAATGGCAGTTTATGAATGCAAACTTTTAAGCGACCACATGAAAATGAATGTTCACAAAGCATTAAAGTGGGTTAAACCTGAAGACCTTATGGAGCTTGATTGGGCTGCAGCAGACAAGCCAGTTGCTGAAAAACTTTACAAAACAAAAGTTGAAGAACAAGAAAGATAGAAAATAAAAAAGAACCATTTGCATGGTTCTTTTTTTTAGTTGCTAAAGTTTTCAGCTTCAAATTTCTTTCTGTCAAAAACTGCACGTTCACGATAAACAAGAATTGGAACAAGGTTTGATCCTTGCAGCTTATCGTAAACTTTTTCGCTTATTTGTTCTTGGCTTTCGTAAAGGTTTCCGTCATCTGAGGTATATTCAAATTTAAGGTTATATATTGTATAGTGTGACACAAATCCATTTGAATTTGTTTCGGTAACTTCGGTTGCGGATAAATCAATAATACGTCCGTTTTCAGAGTGTCCTTTTTTCACAACTTCAAGCGATTTTTTGCCGTTAATTACCATTCTAACACCATCAACAATAAAATAAATGCTGGCTGCAAGCATTATTGCTGCAATAAAACACATAAAAACGCCGCCACCAACATTTTCTGGGTCCCAAGATTTAATTGCCGATGATAAAACAATTGTGGCAATAATAATTGCAACCGAGGCAACAATAATTCGAATGATTCCACCGGTAACGGTTCCACGATTAAATTTTTTTCTTTCCATTTTTTTGTCCTTGTTTTGTTTGATGGGATAATTATATCAAAATATAAATAAAGTTCAAAATGAAATGAATAATTTTTATTGATTTTATTTGATGTTTTCAAGTTTTATGCTTTAATTTAGTTTATAGGTGTGTGCTTGTCTTCGGTGAGGCGAAGCGACACCGACTTGTATCAATACAAGCACACGTCTAAGTGCCAATTTTTATAAATTGTTTAATTTTATATACACATTACAAACAAATATGATATACTTGTGTTAAAAGGAGAATAACAATGAATAAAATTTCAAAATTTTTTATCTGCTTATGCCTGTTATTTGCAAGCTGTTTTGCAATGGTGGGTTGTGGTAATAATAATGACCCAGGTGCAAAAAAAGAATGGACTTCCGTATCCATAAGCAATTCAAATGTGTCTGAATATTTTGAACTTGGTGGGTATTTAGGATACTCTTTCAATAATTGGAACGGCAACGCAAATTCCCCTTGGGCTGATAACTACTATTACAAAGGTTTGGGAATAACTTATTTAGAAAACAAAGAATACTACACAAATAAAAGTTCTGAAAAGAATTTATCATTGGATAATTTCTTTTCTTTCCAAGAAAACTCTTCAAATAATTGTTTGAAGTGGAAAGTAATTATTTTAAAAGCAAAAGAAAATATTCAAATAGACACATTAAGATTAAGAAGTTATTTTTCAGATAATGTTGACTCAGCTAAAGCTTATAACTCAAATATAAATTTACAATTTACAATAAAAGAAGAGTCTCGCAACTCTTCTAGAGATAACCCAATATTAAGTGATGTAGCAACTTATAATATAAAATATGGCGCACCAGACCAAACATTTAAGATGTTTAAAGGCGATGACATTGTCCCTGACAATCATTACACTTCTTTATCACTCAACAAAGAATATTCAAATAATGACGAAACTTGGACTAACAGAACAATTTCCATAAAACAGAACCAATATTTTTGTATTGAGTTCACAGGAATTGAACAAATAAAACCCACTTTCAGCTCAGAAAGTGATTTTTCAGAAATAGAAAACCAGGCAAATATAAATTTTGTTGTAGAAGACATAACTTTATCAATTAAAGTCGAAAGATAGTGGGGGAGCAATATATGAATGTATCAATGCTAGGGGCTTTATTTGGGATAGACACCTGGTTTTATAAATTATTGTATTCTATGATGCAAGGAATTTTAAAACTATGCGATACGGTCTATCAAGTCGTCCTTGTTTTATGTGGAATGAAAAAGAATACAGAGTCAGAGGACGGTCTTTTAGAATCAGAAGTGTTTATGGAATATAGAAGTGTTTATGGAATATAGAAAAGCAACGATTGATGATTTAGAAAAAATTTGGGACAAAGACATTTTAGATAACCCTAATGACGAAAAATATGTGAATTGGAAACATCAATATATACAAAACAATATATTGGGTAAATGTGCAACATTTGTGGCCGTTGACAATTTTTCACCAATCGCTCAAATTACCATTTTATTTTCAACTGATTGTTCTGCTGTTAAGGATAGACCAATGCTTTGTGATGGTAAAAGCCGTGCAAATATGAATGCATTTAGAATTGAAAAAAAGTATGAAGGACAAGGACATATTTTAAAAATATGTCCTTTGTTCCAATAGTTTTTTTGCTTTAGCTCTTTACATGGTTTTTTTTATTATGGTTGCGGGAGTGCGTCGAAACACATGTTATTAATTTGTTTTCGGCAAAAGCCAAAAACTTCATTTTACACATGGTTTCTCCTTTCCCCACAAAACTTCCTTGAAATTTTGCAGGGACCCCAACTTACAAATCCTACTCCCTGCACAAAAAAAAAGAACCATTTGCATGGTTCTTTTTTTTATTATGGTTGCGGGAGTAGGATTTGAACCTACGACCTTCGGGTTAT
>USJH01000061.1 GCA_900554955.1 uncultured Clostridia bacterium
TAAAATGATGTCAAACAAAATTTAAATGATTGATATTGTGTGAAAAGTTTGATAAAATAAAGATAGGTGAACGCAAATGAAAATGGATTTTATCTTATCTGAAACAGACAATGGTGCAATGATGAATGCACTTTCTTTGCTTGCAAAAACTGCTTTTGAAAACAAAACAGAAACGTTTATCGCTTTGGTTCCAGAAACAAAAACTTTGCTTGCAGAAAGATTTTTGCTTGAAAATTCGAAAAACCATGCATTTGCAAATATTTATATTTACAGTTTTAATAGGCTTTTAAGAAAAATCCAAACAGTAAAAAAGCTTCCACTTTCAAAACAGGGTGGAGTAATGATTGTTCGAAACATAATTTTAAAAAACCAAGACAACCTTGTGTGCTATAAAAAAGCCGCAAAAACTGCAGGCTTTGCGGAAGGAGTATATGACACCATTCAACAACTTAAATCAAGTGGGGTTTCTCCTGAAGAAATTTTTGAAGCTGGAGAGAAACTTACTTCTGCACTTAAAATTAAACTTGCAGATATTTCTCTTATATATCGTGAATATGAAAATTATATTGGCGAAAACATGATTGACCTTAACGACAGGCTCGAATTGCTTGAAAAAGAGTCTGAAAATTCAGATTTTATTAAAAATGCACACATGTTTGTTGTTGGATTTGATTCGCTTACATCTAACATGGTGTCGGTTGTTAAAGGTTTTGTTAAAAATGCAAAAAGTGTTACAGTTTCTGCATCTTTTTTGCACCCTGATCGCAAGAATTCGCACATCAGTGAAAATGAAGTGTTTTCGCATTTCAAAAAAATTGCAGATGAACTTCATATTGCATATAAGCCAACTTTTAAAAGTCTTAAACTTTCAAAAGATTTTGAAAACTTGAAAAACAATCTCTATGCTTATCCGATTATTTCTTCTCAAATGTCTGGAAGTGTTGAAATTTTTGGAACTCCAAGTGTGAGCGAAGAATGTAAAATGGTTGCAAGCAAAATTAAAAAAAGTGTTTTAAAGGGTCAAAGAAGATATGGTCAGATTTATTGCTATCTTGCAAACCCAGACCTTGAAAATTATCTTACTGAGCAACTTGATAATTTTGGTGTTCCATATTTTGTTTCAATGCCATATGAAGAAGAAAACCATCAATTTTACATTTTCATTAAAAGTCTTTTTGCACTTTCTAAAAAGAACCTTGATGGCGAAGAGGTGATAAAGTTTGCAAGAAACAACTTGCTGTTTTTAGACTCTTCAAAGGTTGATGATTTTGAAAACTATGTTTTAAAATTCGGAACAAATTATACGAAATTTTTAAAGCCGTTTGAATATGGAAAAGACAATCCACAAATGCTTGAAAATGCCGAAGAAGTGCGACAAGAAATTGTAAATGTGTTTTATGATTTTGCACTTGGCATAAAAGAAAATGAAACAACAAAAGAAATTGTTGATTCACTTTTCTCATTTTTTGACAAGTTTAATATGAAAGATAAACTTGAAAATCTTTCAGTTGTTCAAGACGGTCTTGGTGAAATAAGAGAGTCACTTGCAACAAAGCAGGTGTTTAAAAAAGCAAGCGAAGTTTTGCAAATGCTTTCACAATTTTTGGGAGAGCAAAAAATGTCGCTTGACGAGTTTTATACTTTGCTTGTGAGTGGGCTTGAATCAGACGATATTTCACTTTTGCCACTTGGGTTTGATCAGGTTCAAATTGTATGCTCGTCTGATTCAATTTATAAAGCAAAAGATCTTTATGTCCTTGGTGCAACCGATGGGAATTTTCCAAAAAGAGAACTTGATCTTGGGCTTATTTCTGATGGCGAAATTGTTTCACTTGAAGGCATTAATCAGAAAAAAATCGAACCAACAATTCGCTCGATAAACCGAAGAGAAAGGTTTAAAACCTATCAACTTTTGCTTTGTCCGGAAAATTTGTGTATCAGTTTTTCAGACCATTTGCCAAATGGTGAAGAAAGCAAAATGTCAAGCCTTGTAAATATGATTGCTTCACTTTTTTTAACTAATGGAAAAGAATATGAAATTCGAAAATATTATAGCATTTTCGATGGTGAAGAACCTGAGTTTAGCGAACTTCTTTATTCTCTTGGATCAAAGGAAAATGCAAT
Organism: uncultured Clostridia bacterium; assembly: GCA_900554955.1. Classification (GTDB taxonomy): domain Bacteria; phylum Bacillota; class Clostridia; order Christensenellales; family UBA1242; genus UMGS2069. The sequence continues at coordinate 2,125 of USJH01000061.1, forward strand.
AAGATTTTTAGCTGAAAGTGTGGCGAAATATAGAAATGGAACTTCAAAAGTTGAAATTGAAACCATTTCAAAACTTTATCATCTTTTATATAAAGATATAGATGAAGATTTGAAGAATAAAATTAATCAAATTAACATTTCACAAGATTTTGAGACGTTAAACAATGCTGACAAATTGTTTTTTGCTTCTGGAAAAACATCAATTTCTGAACTTGAAAGCTATTTCAGTTGTCCATTTAAGCATTTTGTGAACTATGGTCTTCGTTTGAAAGAAAGAGAGCTCTCTTCAATGAAAGCACTTGATGTTGGTGACATTTTGCATGCTGTTGCTGAAAAGTTTATGAATTTTGCGGTTAAAAATCCAAACATAAACGTTGAAAAATTTGCTGTTAACACTCTTAAAAAAGTTCTAGAAAACGAGAAATATAGCAAAGAAGATAACGTTATTTTAATCAAAATTTTGGAAAAAGAAGTGATAAGACTTTGCACTGCTCTTTACACAGAAATGATGTCGTCTGCATTTAAAACAGTTTTCACAGAAGAGTGGTTTGGTGGAAAAGGTGCAAAATTTGAAGGAATTGTTGTAAGCAACAATCCAAAAGTTGAAATTGTTGGAAAGATCGATCGCGTTGATGAAGTGTTAATGGGAAATGGTCAAAAATATTATAGAATTATCGACTATAAGACAGGAAAAATTGAATCTAATCCTGCCGACATTTACTATGGCAAAAAACTTCAACTTGCTGTTTATCTTGATGCAATTAAAGACAAAAAAATGTTGCCTTCAGGTGTTCTATATTTTCCAATTCACAATGAATATGCCGATTCTAAAGAAAAAATAGATGAAGCATATAAATGCAAGGGCTTCATCTAGAAAGATGCAGATGTTGTTTTGAAAATGGATAAAACTCTTAGCCTTGAAAATCCAAAATCAAAGTTTATTGGTGCAGAACTTAGCACTAAAAAAGAGAACATTAAAAATGGAACAATAGAGCTTAAAAATAGCTCATCACTTCTTTCTGAAGACGAGATTGAAAGCATTTCTTCTTATGCCTTAAAGCTTTCTGAAAAGGCTGTTGAAGAGATTTTGCAAGGGTTTATTAAGCCAACTCCACTTAAAAAATCAAGTGAGATTGCATGTGATTATTGTCCATATAAAAACGTTTGCGGAATAAACAAAATAGCAGATATATATACAAGAGAAACCAATCTTGATAATGTTAAAGAATTCTATAAAGGGGGCAATATATGGGAAAAATAAACTGGACCGATGCTCAAAAAAGCATTATTGAAAAAAGAAATTGCAACCTTTTGGTTTCTGCTGGTGCAGGAAGTGGAAAAACAACCGTCATGATTGAGCGAATTGCAAACTTGATTTTAGATAAAGAACACCCAACACCAATTTCAAAATTTTTGATAATTTCGTTTACAAAGGCAAGTGCTGCCGACATGAAAAATAAGCTTATCAAAAAGCTTTCAGAAATGGAACCCACACCATATATTTTGGAGCAACTTGACGATGTTTTAACAAGTGATGTAAGCAACCTTCACAGTTTTTGTGCAAGGCTTTTGAAATCATATTTCTATGAAGTGGGGCTTGACCCAACATTTGTTGTGCTTGATGAAGTTGAAACTGATGTTTTAAAGCAAAAAGCACTTTCAAAACTTTTTGAAGAAAAAACACAAGCGGCAGACAAAAGTTTTTATGAGCTTGTTGATATTTTTGCAAAGAAACGTAGCGATGAGGGCCTTAAAAATGTAATTTTAAAAATTCATGATTTCATGTGCTCTATTGATGAGAAAGATGAGTGGTTTGAACAAACAATCAACACTCTTTATGAAACTGACATTAAAAATAATGTTGGTGCAAAAATTATATTGTCTCATATGAAAGCAGAAAGACGAAGAATGCTCGAAGAAATTGCAAGAGCAAAAGAAGAGTGCAGAAAGTTTGAAGCTGACAATCTTGTTTCATATCTTGATGCTCTTGAAAGTAAAGTGCTTTTGATTCGTGAAGACCAAGGGCTTATTGAAAATGCAAAAAGACTTTCTTGTGTTGAAAGGCTTCCAAACATTCCAAAAGTTGACAGAAGTTTAGAGTGGCTTAAAGATAAAATAAGTTTGCTGAAAGACTCGGTTAACAAACGAATTGATAAAATTAAAGAATACGCTGTTGTTGACGATATTGACAACATTGAAACAAATCTTCAAAAAACACAAAAATATGTTTTTGAACTTTATAAGCTTGAAAAAGAGTTTGTTGAAATTTTTGATGCACTTAAAAAAGAACGTGGTGGGCTTGATTTTAACGACCTTGAAGAAAACACTTTAAAAGTTCTTTCAAATCCAGTAATGCTTGATGAAATTAAAAATAAATATGACTATATCATGGTTGATGAATATCAGGACATTAACTCGGTTCAAGAGAAAATTTTAAGTTTGCTTTCAAAAGATAACAATCGTTTCATGGTTGGAGATGTTAAACAAAGCATCTATCGATTCCGTTTGTGTGATCCTCAAATTTTCCTTGATAAATATAATCTTTATCAAGACAATGAAAGTGCAGGAACACTTATCAAACTGAATGAAAATTTCCGAAGCAAGAAAACTATTCTTGATTTTGCAAATGCAATTTTTGAAGAAACAATGACAAAAGATTTCGGTGGAGTTGATTATCTTCACGATGCAATGCTTGTTGCTGGAAGTGACGCACAAAAAGATGACAAGGTTCGTGCGGAAATTTTGATTGCAGATACAGATGGGTTTGAAAAACGCAAAGAAAATGAATTTAAAGTTTATTCAGTTAAAGATGATGACCAAAGTGCTTTTCTTGAAAAACGTGGAAGAGCAGAAGGGTTGTTGATTGCAAACAAAATTCTTGAGATTCATCGAAATGAAAAAGTTTCCGAAAATGGAAAAGAAAGAAAAATTAAATTTTCAGATATCACAATTTTGGTTCCATCAAGAACAACATATCTTGATAAAATCATTGAAACACTCCGTGCAAAAGATATTCCAGTCGCAACCGATGTTGAAGGTGATTGTTTTGAAGATGACTATGTTTTTGGGCTTAAAAGTTTTCTTGAAGTTCTTTCTTGTGAAAAGGTTGACCTTAGTTTGTTTGGGCTTTTAAAGTCTAAAGTTTTTGATTTTTCAGCAAACGAGCTTGCGGAAATTTGTGAAGAAAAAAACAGCAAAAACTTTTTCTATCAAAATGTTGAAGATGCTTGGGAAAAACGCAATCTTAGTGAAAAAACAATGCAAAAACTTGACTATTTCTTTGAAACAATCAAAATATATCGTGAAAAAGCAAAGTTTTTGCCTGCAAAAGAACTTATCAAACAACTCATTCGTCAGCAATCTTTAATGGCAAAAATCAGTTTTGACTCTGATGGTGACAAAACAAAACAAAAACTTTCAAGATTCCTTGCAACACTTGCAAATAAAAGTGTGTTTGAGTTTGTGAATGATAATTCGCTTTCAAGCATAAAATGTGACCCAGTATATGCTCAAGATGCCGTTAAAGTGATGACTATTCACAAATCTAAGGGGCTTGAATTTAAAGTTGTTTTTGTTGCAATGGCTTCAAAAGAGTTTAACCTTGAAAGTGTTAAAAACAATGTTCTTATTTCGAAAGATCTTGGAATTGCAATGGACTTTTATGATAGCGATCTTCGATATAAATCTTCAACAATTGCAAAAC